>JBDTAE010000187.1:0-32927 GCA_039924785.1 Gemmatimonadaceae bacterium
GCGCGAGCCCTTCCCGCCGCACTAAGATTTGCTCAGCCTTTCGTCGTGCTGGCGACGCCGCGAGCTACACATCGCTGCTTTGAACACGCGTCGAAAATCATTTTGCGCCGTCGACGAGTCGCGTTCACGCTCGCTCCGCACGCCGCCGCGGCGCAACCCAGTGTCTTCTCGATCAGCGAGATCACCTCCGGGCGTCCAGCCCATGTGAAGAGTCTCGAGCGAGATCGATCGCCGCGGCGCAACGACACTCGCGGGTATTACAAATTTATAAAGCCGCGCCGACTCATCAGCTTGATGCGCTACGTCGTGAACCCCCGGGGAATCGCCTCCAGTTCCCGAGGGTGCTTCGGTGTCGCCTTCGGATATGCCATCTCGAGCACGTCGATCATGTCGAGGATGATCTGCGACACGATGAGCCGGACCTTCGCATCGACTGGTCGCAAGGCATCCAGCATGCAGCGACCGGCGTCATGAGATCAGCGCCTATGCCCGCTGAGCCTGAACGCTGTATGAGGCGTCGCTGAGGCGAGAGCCTTAGCCGCGCCGCGAAGGCGAACGGTTGCTGCTTCCGTTCCGAGCCGGAGGTCAGTTGGCGACATCAAACGGCGTCGGTGTCGCGACCAGAATGGCGGTGACGACGAGAACGGCACAACCAATCGCGAGCTCTATCGAGGCGCTGCGACGAAGCCGGACGGTCGCGACGTCAGTTCCGAGGGCCGGCTGCACGCGGAGCCAGTTGAACGCGCCCGTCGCAACGACGCCGACGAGGACACCGAGCTTCAGAAGCAGGACGCGTCCATACATGCTGGACCACAACGCGGAGACGCTGCCGAGGCGCAGCCAAGCGCTCACCGTTCCCGTGGCCGCAACGATTGATGCTGACACAAGCGCGGTTGGAGAGAACGCGTTGACGAGCGCTTTCACACGCGTCGACCTGTCGCCGTGCAATTCGGACCTCGATGTTCCGACGATGAGGACGCACAACAGGCTGCCCAACCACGCGGACGCACCAAGCACGTGAAGGCTGTCGACGACAACATTCGAGATATCTCAACTCGATCGAGTGCAGCACGGCCTGCCACGAACACCGCGAAGGCAATGACGCCGATGAACGACAGCAGGGCCGTAAAGAAAAGCGCACGGGCGAGAACGTACGCCGGAGTTTCGGCGGTCGGTTCGTCGTCTAGCGTCGGCGTACGTGCATCGGGCGACAGACTTGCCGACTCCGGGGCTGCCGGCGGGACTGCTGCATGAATGGCGGCGGCCAACACGACGAACGTGAATCGCGAGCTTCGTTTCGTCGCGCTCGACGACGCCGACATTCACGACATGCCCGGCGGAGTCCGTGACAACGATGTGTGTCATCACCAGTTCAGGCGCTTCCGAAAACCACAGACGAATCGTCGTCGGAAGCACGGACAGTCGCTCGTTTGCACCGGGCGCGCTCTTGGTCAGTTTTGCATGCGCGAACGCGTTCCCGGGAACGACCAACGCTCCGATGAACAGGGCGATGGAGCTCATCACGATGCGGGTCTTCATACGGGCGTTCATCGGTCGACTCCGCCAGGGGTTGCGAGTGGCAGGTGCGCCACACCTGTGATACCCATCTGCATTCCAGCCATACGCGCATCGCGCGACGCAATCGGCCGGAGGCGCAGAAACACGAAGAGTCCAAGCGGCGCGCGCGACCCGTACGCACCTTGAAGCGATTGTGGCACCACGTTCACCGTGCCCATCGCTCCCAATCCGAGCGTCGCCAACTTCATCGGTACGACCTCGCGGATGTATCCGAGGGCAAGCGTCCCGACGTTGAACATCTGTGTCGGAGCAAAGCCGAATTGCGGTGCAGTGAGGACGAGATCCTCGGCGCTCTTTTGCACGACTTCGACGCGAGCGATGAGCGTGTTCCAGCGATCGAGCACTGCCTCGGTCTCGACGAGCCCGCTGTGCGAAAGTCCCGGATGATCAGAATGCTTGTTCGCGCCCCAAAGGAACGTCGTCGCAAGCTGTCCGTCCTGACCAAGTTTCTCGCCGTACATGGCTGAGGCAGTCGTGCGGTGCATCGACACGTTCGGTGTCAGCGCCTCGGGACTCTTGAGGAATCCATAACCGGCATTGAGCGCCCAATGCGTGTTCGGGTTGTACGAGACGCGACCCGAGTACGAATCGAGTTTGATGGGGTCGAAGTTCCACCGATTCTGATCTGGCTCTCGGCCGTTGAATACCGATCCTTCGAGTCGCACGTCGTGCGTAAACAATCCAGCGGTGAGGACGCCGAAGCTGATATGCGTCGCGTCCTCCCAATGATGGCCGATCGGCGCGGACGGAATATCCATCGCGGAGGGACGGTGCATGAACGCGACCGGTCCAAGGGCCGGCTCACCCGATGGAGCCGCGTAGAGTGTGAGACCGAGATCCTTAGTGATGGGGCGGTCATACATCGCGCCCAGCTCCATGAACAAGTCGTGCGGGTGCTGACGATCATGGATCGGCACGCCATTGAATGTTTCACCCGACTGGAGTAAAAGCGGATACCCTCGTGACGTCACACCGGCAGCGTCGAGGCTCAGCATGGTGCGCGCTTGAAAGCGGCCGCCGGCGAGTTCGTGCGTCGCCATGAGCATTCCCCAATTGACCGACCCGAACTGTGAGGCGCCGCGATCGCCGCCCTGTTTGTCATACTCGCCGAAGACAAACCCATGGAGCATCAGATTCCATGAGCCGGCATTGAATCGCCGCGACGGGATCGCGACCGCATCGGGTATCCACGTCGTTCCTGATCCGAGACGGTCCATTGAAACGCCAAGGGGGTCGGGGACCATGGTCATTCCGCCCATTGGCATCGTGTCGGTCGCGGTCGATGGCATCGGCATACCGGGCATGTTCTTCACTGCGTGCTTCGAAGAGTCCGCGCGAGCGACCGAGTCGCGTGCGGCCGATCGTTGGGCGTGGGCGCGGCCAACAGAAAACACAATCATGGCGTTTGTCATCGCGATTGTAATCGCGATGGCTCGCCACGAACGCCGAGCAATTGTTGGGTACATCAAAGGTCCGAAAAAGGCCGGGACCGCGGCACAGCTCAGCCGAATGCTGCGCGGGCGCGCGCGTCACCTCCGCAGGATGCCATTCGGCATCCGCGGCTCACGACGAACAGGTGTGAGGGCCTACGCCTTTGGAGGCGGCGGGTCCGGCGCGAGAATCAGCGAGAGCGGTGCGTCGACCGCGGTCGTCGGAACGATCGCGGTCGACATCGGCAGCGGAACCGCGCCTGCTGCGCTACCCACAAAACTCGCAGAGCATGACATCAGCCCCTGGCAGCAGTCGACCTGAACTGGAATTTCGCACGGGTGCTGATCGCGTACGTCGCCGTTGCCCGACGCCGGCGCCGGGCGCGTCATATCCATCGGCGGTGGCGCTGTGTGTCCGGCAGCAGCGTGATCCGACGGCATGTGCGTCGCGCAATGAACGTCGCCTGCGGCGATGTTCAGGTGCAGCATGAATGCGGCGGTCAGCAGACCGGCAACGCGACGCGAGATCACGGCGAGAAGTCTAGAGGGCGGAAGTGCGAAGGGAAGCCTATACGAAACGAACGTGTTGATACGTACCGCGGCTCGGTTCGGATCAACTAACTGGATGCCCACTCGTTGGGAGGGCGCGCCTGTTCGAATGGGTCGGCTCACGAGAAGCGCGAACTGCCCCCGCTGCGAGTAAGCAATCGCCCACTCTTGGTGCGAACTCAAACCCTCCGCCCTCAGAGGCTTGCGAGTTCGAGTCTCACGTCGGGTACCTCGTTCGCACTTCACGATATTCACACGAGCAAGAAGGCTGGCGCATTCGAGCCGGATTTTTTGTTTGAACGGCCCGCTCGTCGCCACTCGCCCGCGGGGATTTTGCAAACGGCGATTGGCCGGAGACAAATCACCTCGCGCAGAAGCTCCGCCATCATCTCGCGATATGACCCCAATCGAACGTCCGAGAGCATGCCGACGCCCTTCGGCCGCCACCCCAATTGCTCGCGCGCTTTACGGTTCGACGCTCGATTCTCCCAATTCACGAATGACGTCAGAAACCGTCCCCACTGCGTTTCCGCCTCTTCTCGGCTGACTGAGCGAACAGGAACGCCGAGCGCTGTCCCGATCGTCTCCGCAAGCGCCTTCAACGTGACGCTGGTCGAGCCGGTGCTGTTGTGGGCCTCGGCCGGGCTTGGCCGATTTCGCCGCGAGAAGGTACAATGCCGCAGCGTCGTCTACGTGCACGTCCGACGTGCGAAGACCTCCGTCGCCGACGTAGATGGACTCTCCCGACTTGGCCGCCATCTGGATCAACAGCGGTAAGAAGTAGCTGCCGCCCCGGCCGTAGACGTACGGCGGCAAGCGAAGCGAGCTGACGCGCACGCCGTCGTCGCTCTTTCGTAGCGCGTGTCGCTCCGACTCCATGCGGTGGCGTCGAGCGATACTTCGGACAGCGGCGATTCCTCGGTCGTCTCACCGCCCGCAGCATCCGGAGTTACCGCGGCCGTTCCAGACGTGATCACGAGCTGTATATCGGTTCCGCGCAACGGCTCGCTCAACGCGTCCACCGCGGTTTTGTCGATCTGCAAGATCTCGCTGAAATCCCGCGTGAAGTCGTGAATGAATCCGAGATGAAACACCGCGTCGGCCGCTGCGCTCTCCGTGCTCAGGAGATCGACGCTGGCAAGCTCTCCACGTACTGGCGTGGCGCCCAACGTGTTCAGGCGCGGATCGCCTTCGTCCCCACCCGAGAGTCCGCGCACCGAGTGCCCCTCGGCGATTGCTTGTTCGACCACGACGCGTCCGATATAGCCAGTCGCTCCAGTTATAAATATCCGCATTGGTTCTCCGTTGGCTTTCAACTCTGAGTCGGCGTCTTGCGCCCGTGTCTTGGCTTAGAAACACGCCGGCCGGCATCCTATGTGTCGCCGTCTGCCTTTCATTTGCGAGCGTCTTGCCATGGATGTCGTCGATCAATCCTCGCTGATCTCCGTCAGGAGAGCTGCATCTTCTGGCGGCTCACCGCGACGGCGCCGTCGATGATGCAAGTGCTCTAACGAGTGCTCTAAGCGGATCGATCGCGCTCCGGCGAACGCGCTTTGACTTGGCCCGTTCGCTCGAGCCACGCGAGCGCATCGGCGATCGTATCGCGCGCGCCGCGAAAGCATACGCCCAGCTCCGTCCGCGCTTTGGCACTGTCGACAAACCAGTACCACGTCGCGTACGGAACGACGTGTGGATTGAACGACAGCTTCAGGTTCAAACGAATTGCAATTCGCGCCGTGAGCCGCACGAGCCACCTCGGAACGGAAACGATGGGTGCGCGACGACCCGTCAATTCAAGGACCAGCATAGCGAGCTCGCGAATGGTCACGTTCTCGCCGCCGAGGATGTAGCGCTCGCCGGGGCGCCCGCGCTCGAGTGCAGCGATGATGCCTACCGCAACGTCCTCGACGTGCACCACGCATGTGCCGCCGTCGGACACGAGCACCGGGGTCGACGTGGCCAAATCCACGAGGTTGCCGGCTGTGACGAGGGCGGTATCGTCCGGTCCGTACACCTCGGCCGGATTGACGACGATGACGGCAACGCCGCGCATGAACGCTTCTGCTGCGATCGTCTCCGCGCGGTGCTTCGCGAACGCATAGTACAGGTTCTGGTCTGGAACCGAGAAGGTATTCCGTTCGTCAAACACGATCGGTGTATCGGAACAGGCGATGGCTGCTGTGCTCGAGACCACGACCACGCGGTGGTTCTCCAACGCTGCCGCGACGTTCAGCACGTTGCGTGTGCCGCCCTCGAGCACGTCGGCGAGTAGTCGCGGGTCGTCTTGCTCCCAGGCGCCGGGGGCAGCAAGGTGAATGGTGTGGTCGCACCCAGCCATCGCGGCGCGGAGCGACTCAACGTCCCGAACGTCGCCGAGTACACGAACGAACGGTAGGTCGTCGATGCGATCGAAGCGGCTCGATGCTCGCCCTAGACAGACGATGTCGTGCCCGCTGTTGACGAGTTTGCGCGCGACGAAAGACCCGATGAAACCACCGGCCCCGGTGATGAAGATTCTCATGCGAGAATCTTCATGCCGGCGGTCTGGCGCTGGATCGCTTGCGGCGCTCGTACGTGTAAATCACGGGGATGTAGAAAACGATATCGGCGGCAAGCTTGCCCGCGATCAGGCCGCGCACCGGGCCGAGGAAACGCTGGCCCACCCCCATGGCGAACGGGCGAACGACGAACGTGTCGAGCAACCCGGCTGGCCCGAACTCGATGACCAGCCCCTTGACGACGCCGATTCCGTCGCCAACGCGAAGCCTACGGCCCCTCGTGCGCGACGAGTGCGCAGTGCTCGCGACGTCCCGCGCAATAATGACACTCGAATAGCCGATTGTTTCACCCCAGGCGCCGCCGTACGCCGCCGCGACGGCGCTGCCGGTCAACCGGCGGACGAGGAATGAACCCGCCAGCGCACATGTGATTCCGACACACTCGGCGAGCCCGTACCGGCTCAGCCAGTCTCGCACCTTGGCCCAAATGCGCTGATGTGACACGCCCAATTTGTCTTTCTCGATGTCGAGGCAAGAGGGATGTTCCGCGAGGCATGCGTGACGCATGGGCGGTGTTTCGAATCGTTTGCGGACGATCGGACAACGCTAACGCGGCGTCGACCGCCCGTCGACCGTGCTCACGCGCCGTTTCCGTTTCTTAGTCGCGTCGACGCGGAGCAAAACGACGGTAAATCCTCCGGGACCCAGGACGCGGCGAAGCAATGAAAATCCCGGCGCGGTGGCCTAGTGTGTGAGAGGTGGCACGGCCATCGTTCTGGCGTGACGAATCCACCGAACAAACTGCTCGAAGGCCCGATTCTCCGTTCCCTCCTGGCCCTCGCCGTGCCGATCGCGTTCGCAAATGTGCTGCAGGCGGCATATCAACTCATCGACGCGTTTTGGGTCGGCCGACTCGGCGGAAGCGCGGTTGCCGCGGTGTCGGTCTCGACGCCGATCATGTTTCTCACAATTGCGATCGGGGCGGGGTTGGCCATCGCCGGCTCGACGCTCGTTGCCCAATACTACGGGGCGCGCAACACGGACATGGTCGACCACGTCGCGGCGCAGACGCTGCTCATGGTCGTCGTTGTGTCCGTCGTCCTGGGAAGCGTCGGGTATGTCGTGTCGCCGATGCTGCTCCGGCTGATGGGCGTCGGCGCCGATGTTTACAAGGGCGCGATCGGATTCATGCGCGTGTCGTTCGTCGGGCTCGTGTTCAACTTTTTCTTCTTCATGTTCCAGTCGCTGATGCGAGGCGTGGGCGAAGCCAAGCTGCCGGTGTTCATCGTGTTTGGAACGGTGGTCCTCAATTTTATTCTCGATCCGCTATTCATCTTCGGATACGGACCGGTGCCGGCGATGGGCGTGATGGGCGCCGCGGTCGCGACAGTTGGAACGCAGAGCCTTGCCGCGTTGATTGGACTCGCCGTGTTGCTCGGCGGACGATACGGCATTCATCTCGCCTGGCGCGACTTCAAACCCGATATCGTGTACATCAAGCGCGCGTTCCTGCTCGGATTGCCGGCGTCGATCGAGCAGTCGGCGCGCGCGCTCGGCTTGACTGTTTTGACATTCCTCATCGCGAGCTTCGGCACGTTGACGATGGCCGCGTACGGCGTCGGGTCGACGGTTCTGCAGGTCGTAGTGATCCCCGCCATGGGCCTGTCGATGGCCATCTCGGCGTTGGTCGGTCAGAACATCGGCGCCGGGAATGTGGATCGCGCGGCGCAGATCGGGCGGCTCGGATCGTGGCTCGGCTTCTGGATTCTCACCGCGTTGGGCGCGGTGGCATTTCTGTTTGCGTCGCAGATCGTGGCGTTCTTCGTGCCGCACGACCCGGGTGTCATCGCGGAGGGCGCCACCTACCTGAGAACAATGGCGCTGTCATGGGGATTCCTCGGCGCCCAATTCTCGATGACCGGTGTGCTGCGCGCGTCGGGCAACATGGTGATGACGATGGTGTTGACGCTCGTGTCGCAATGGGTGCTGCAGTTTCCCCTTGCGTACGTTTTGTCGGAACATACGACGCTTGGCGCGCGCGGCATTTGGTGGGCATTTCCGATTTCGTATTTGCTCATCGCGCTCGTGACGGCGGGCGTGTACGCAAAGGGCGACTGGAAGAAGAAACGACTCGTCGGAGCCGAGGACACGTTGCGCGAACGCGTCGCAAATGAGATCACGATCGAGGAGGGCGGCCGTTAGAAGCCAGGGGTATCGGACGCCACCAAACGCGCAATTGTTGGGTCCGACCCGTTGACCTTGCGATTGCCGCGCAGATCGCGACGCCTTCGAGTTCCGCGGACTCGTCGTCGTGAAATCGTGCTGGCCAATCGGCCAACGCCCGCCGTAAGTTTTTGAAATGTGGATCGCACTCGCAGGTGGCAACAGGTCGTCCTCGGCAGATGCGAGTGCTTGAAACACGCCGGCTGCGGTTTCGCGAGTTCCGCGTCGACGATTTCGACGCGGTCCATTCATATGCGTCGGATCCGCTCGTTACGCGCCTGATGTCCTGGGGACCGAACTCCGAGGACGAGACCCGCGCGTTTCTCGCGACGACGATCGCGGAGGCGACCGAAGATCCGCGACAGAACTACACCTTTGCGCTGACGCTCAAGGATTCGGGAGGGGTGATTGGCTCAGGCGGCGTATACGGAGCGGCGCGCCCCGGGGCGACGCTGATCTTCGGATACTGCCTGCATCGCGACTACTGGGGGCAGGGACTCGGTGGCGAAGCCGCGGCCGCCCTCGTCGATCTCGGATTCAGCCAACTTGGTGCTCGACGCGTTGTCGCACATGTGTTTGCCGGCAACGATGCGTCGGCGCGGCTTCTTCAGCGACTGCACTTTGTCGAGACCCGCTTCGACGAGCTGGCGATCTGTGCGCGCGACACATGGTTCAACGTCAGCACCTTCGAGCTGGATGAACACACCTGGCGACAGCCGCTGCAATGATGATTCTTGCACGCTTGGGCAAATCACCGGTCGCCGGCGCGCAGCAGATTGTCGTGACAGTGCCGGCGCTGCTCCGAACGGCTGGTTTGGCGCCGATCGCGCCGTAAACGCGGGGGATGGCTCGGACTCGGTGAGGGAATGCCCGAACCATTCCGCCTCATCGCGCCTGTTAACTTTGAGCTTCAGTCGAACGCGAACGCCAATGCCTCGATGCATTGCCAACTCGCGACGGTACGGGCCAGAGAGACCAGCGGAGTGAATCATGGACGGCGATAAATCCAGCGGCGGCAAGTGCCCTGTGGCGCATGAAAGTTCAGTTGCAACGGCCGGCGATCGGTCGAACCGCGACTGGTGGCCCAATGGGCTCAACCTCGGGATGCTGAATCAGAATTCGTCGCGATCCGATCCGATGGGATTGGCGTTCGACTATTCGGAAGAGTTCAAGAAGCTCGACCTCGAATCCCTCAAGAAGGATCTCGTCGAGTTGATGACGACGTCACAGCCCTGGTGGCCTGCCGACTATGGTCACTACGGTCCGCTCTTCATCCGCATGGCGTGGCACAGCGCCGGCACGTACCGCACGGGCGACGGACGCGGTGGCGCATCATCGGGCGCGCAGCGCTTCGCGCCGCTCAACAGCTGGCCCGACAACGGGAACCTCGACAAGGCTCGCCGCCTGCTCTGGCCCATCAAACAGAAATACGGCAAGTCACTCTCATGGGCCGACCTCCTGATTTTCGCCGGTAACTGCGCCATCGAGTCGATGGGGCTCACTCCGTTCGGTTTCGGCGGCGGCCGCGAAGACGTGTGGGAACCCGACCAGAGTATCTACTGGGGACGTGAAGCCGAGTGGCTCGGCGACAAGCGCTACTCGGGCGACCGCGAGCTCGAGAACCCGCTCGCCGCGGTGCAAATGGGGCTCATCTACGTGAACCCCGAAGGTCCGAACGGAAAGCCAGATCCCGTCGCATCCGCTCGCGATATTCGCGAGACGTTCAAGCGCATGGCGATGAACGACGAAGAGACTGTCGCGCTGATTGCCGGTGGTCACACGTTTGGAAAGGCTCACGGCGCCGGGGACCCGAAACTCATGGGCGTCGAACCCGAAGGCGCGAGCATCGAAGAACAAGGACTGGGCTGGAAGAACGGCTACGAGACCGGCGTCGGAGTCGATGCCACGACGAGCGGCCTCGAGGGCGCGTGGAAGCCGAACCCGATCAAGTGGGACAACGGGTATTTCGACATGTTGTTTGGCTATGAGTGGGAACTGGTGAAGAGTCCTGCCGGCGCGTATCAGTGGAAGCCGACGGATCCCGCCGCAGCCACGCTCGTGCCGGACGCGCACGACCCGGCACGGCGTCACCCACCCATGATGGCGACGACGGACTTGGCGCTGCGGATGGATCCGATTTATCTGCCGATCTCGAAACACTTTCACGAAAATCCGGATCAGTTCGCGGACGCGTTCGTGCGCGCGTGGTTCAAGCTTACGCATCGCGACATGGGTCCTCGCGTTCGCTACCTCGGCGCGCTCGTGCCGTCGGAAGAGCTGTTGTGGCAGGATCCTATTCCAGCCGTCGATCATCCGCTGATCGATGCGGGGGACATTGCGGCTCTGAAGGCTACGATCCTTGCGTCGGGGCTGTCGATCTCTCAACTCGTCTCGACCGCATGGGCGTCCGCGTCGACGTTCCGCGGCTCCGACAAGCGCGGTGGCGCGAATGGCTCGCGCCTTCGCCTTTCACCGCAGAGGAACTGGGAAGCCAACGGGCCCGTGGACCTGAGCCGAGTGCTCGAGGTCTATGAGAAGATTCAAAAAGACTTCAATGCCGCGCAGATGGGGGGAAAGAAGGTCTCGATCGCAGACCTGATTGTTCTCGGCGGCGCTGCCGCGGTGGAACACGCGGCAAAGCGGGCGGGTGCAAGCGTCACGGTGCCGTTCACACCAGGCCGCATGGACGCAACGCAAGAGCAGACGGATGAGGAATCATTCGCGGCGCTCGAGCCAGTCGCAGATGGATTTCGCAACTACGAGAAGGCCGGTTACGGCGTGCCCGCTGAGGAGATGTTGGTCGACAGGGCGCAGTTGTTGGGCCTGACGGCGCCGGAGATGACCGTGCTCGTCGGCGGTTTGCGGGTGCTCGGCGCCAACGCCGGCGGATCGAAGCGCGGTGTGTTGACCGATCGTCCGGAGACGCTGACGAATGACTTCTTCGTCAACTTGCTCGACATGAGCACTGCGTGGACGGCGACGTCGGAGGCCGCGACGGAGTTCGAGGGTCGCGATCGCGCGACGGGAAAAGTGAACTGGACCGCGACGCGCGCTGACCTCATCTTCGGGTCGAACTCGCAGCTTCGCGCGCTGGCGGAGGTGTACGGCTGCAATGACGGGAAAGACGCGTTCGTCCGAAGCTTCGTGGCGGCGTGGGCCAAAGTCATGAACGCAGATCGATTCTAAGGCTCATAACGACACTTGCCGACCGCGTGCGCTGTCGGCGAACGATTCCCCGCCCGATGAGGAATACGCCATGATCTCACGCTCGTGGGTTGTCTTTGCCTTTGCCCTGGTCGCGTGCTCGCCGGCTTCGGGGCCTGTGGCCACGCTGTCCCCTGATATCGGCAAGCGCCTCGTCGCGTCGAACGGTGTGGTCTCGTCGGCACACCCGTTGGCGAGCGAGGCCGGGCTGTCGATTCTCGAGGCAGGCGGCAATGCGATTGATGCTGCCGTCGCCACGGCATTCGCGATCGGCGTCGTAGAGCCGGAGATGTCTGGCGTCGGCGGAAGCGGCGCAATGCTTCTTTGGATTCAGAAGGATCATCGCGCCGAATACCTCGACTTCTACGCGTCGCAGCCGGTCGCGTCGTTCCGCGCGGCGCACGTCGTTGGCCGCGATGCAAATTCGCCGCTGCGCGTGGTGGCGGTGCCGGGCAACGTCGCCGGGCTGCTGCTCGCGCAGGAGAAATATGGTCGTCTCACCAGACAGCAGGTGATGGCGCCGGCGATCCGCATCGCCGCGCAAGGATTTCCGATCTATCCGGTGTTGGCCGCGATGATCGAGCGTGATACCCTGCTACCGCGGGACCCAATCACCCGCGCGATGTTCGAGCCGAACGGGCATCCACTCGGACTCGGCGAGCATTACTCGAATGCCGCCCTCGCTCGGGTGCTGACGACGATCGCGGCGGAAGGACGCAAGGGATTCTACGAAGGACCGATTGCACATGACGTCGTGACGCGCATGAACGCAGGCGGACATCCCGTGACTGTCGCGGATTTCGCAAAGTATGAACCCACGTGGCGCCGTCCGCTCTGTGCCGAATACAACGGTCGGGTGCTTCTGTCGGCGCCACCGCCGGAAGGCGGTATGCAAGTTCTGCAAACAGTCAAGTTGTTGGACCCGGCGAAAGCGGCGGCGTTTGGGCTTCCGACGCTCGACGCCCGCGCATTCGATCTGTTCACGTCGGCCATGCGCGTTGGCCAAACGGGCAATCGCGGCAACAGCGATCCGCGTTGGCAGCCGGTTCCCGCGCGCGGTGAGATCTCCGACGCGTTCGTCGCCTCACGCGAGAGTGAAATCGCAACGGGCAAGGCAGCCGCGGTCGTGAACCCAAAGAACGCGGCAAGCTATGATGCTGCGCCGTCGCCGCCACAGTGCGCGCCGTTCGAACCGTACGGCGAGGCGCCGCGGGTCGCGTCCACTCGGTCCGGGAACGACGATCCTGCAGGCGGAGAGACGACGCACATCTCCGTCGTGGATCGCGACGGCAACGCGGTCGCGGTTACGGTAACGAACAGCGATGGGTGGGGAAGCCACGCTGCCGTCGACGGGTTTTTGCTCAACGACTCCGGCGCCGCGATCACTCAGGCCGAGCTCGATCGTCCGAACGCGCCGGCGTGGATCACGCGCATCACGACAATCGCGCCGACGCTCGCTATCAAGGACAACGCGGTGGAAGTCGTCGTCGGATCTCCGGGCGGCGGACGAATTCCGTTCGCGATCGCGCAGTCGCTCTGGTACGTGCTGGACTACAATCTCGATCCTCTCGCGGCGGTGCGTATGCCGCGGATCACGCCGGCCGCGGCCAACGTGAACGTCGAAGTCGAGGACGGGTTCGATCCATCCATTCTCGCCGCGGCGCGGCAGATGGGATATGTCCCGATGAAGCCCGGGTTCGAATATGCGCGCATCTACATGATCGTGCGTCGCGACGGACGGTGGATTGGCGTCGCGGACCCGCGGCACGATGGGCAAGTGCGCGGCTACTAGTCTCGGTCAATCGAGAGAAACGAAAAGGGCGCCGTCCATCGGACGACGCCCTCTTCATTTCAAAAACACTAAGTCTCTACTTCGAAAGATTCGGATTTGACGCCAGCTCGTTCGTGCTGACCGGAATGCACTTGCTGCGGGTGGCGAGGAAGTTGTTCGTTCCTTCGGCGAACCATCGCCGCAGGTCCCACAACCGGCGACCTTCGAGCCACGTGACCGAGCCGCGTTCGGACTGAAGCAACGTCCACGCTGCGGCAGTCGTCGCCGGGGCAGTTACCGCTGTCAACCCCGTGTACAACGCCCGCTCTTGGTTGATCAGCGTCGTCATCCCCGCGATGTCGCCGGCGCGAAGCGCTGCTTCCGCCCGCAACAGCAGCATCTCGGCGCCCTTGACGAGCGGCACCGACGACCCGAGCGACGTGTACTTCGTCTGACGGAAGAACTTCGTTTTTCCGTCCTGTCCGGTCTGAATCGCGCCCGATGTGGTCTTCACCGTATCCCATGTCGTGCGAGGATCCTTGAACACCGTCGCGTACACTGTGCCGAACACTGTCGTCTCGCGCCGTGTGATCGTTTGATTCGCGAGATCGTTGTTTTCACGCGCCGTGCCCGTGCCGAAAATGGCGGTGAACACGAACGCGTTTGGAACGAGCGACGCATCCGCCACCGCGGCCGTCCAGTTGCCGAGCCACGCGCGCACGGACGCGCGGCCACCCAATGCGGCGTTCGCGATCGTCGTATTGCTTTGCGCTTTCGCGATGTCGTACGCGCGGGAGAAGAGACTGTCCGCGCGCTGGAAGTACGCGCTGTCGCTCTGCGCCGGTCCGCCGTCGATCACCCCGGTGCACACGTTTTCGCCGAGGAGACGGTTGGCAAATCCGCCGTAGAGGTACGCGCGAGGAGTGTCGACGTTCGACTCGAACGATGAGCCGAGCACTGTCTTCATACGCGCAATGCCGTTTTCCGCCGACCAACGCGCTTGTTGCATGTTCGACCAGTCGGCATTGACGTCCTCCGGACGAATCACGCCGATGTAGTATTGCTGCTCGGCGGCGAAGTTTCCGGCTTCCGTAAGCTCGCCCGACGCGAGCGCACCCCGATCGATGTAGTTGCCGAGCGCGAACGAGAGGTCGCCGGACATACCGTTCACGAGCGCGGGCATCGCGGACGCCACGTTGAGCTGCGAATCCTGAATCGGCCCGGGGTTCGACACGCTGAGATCACACGCCGCACAGAGCACGACGGCGACGCCGACCGACAGGCGTCCAAACTGCTTGATGTATGTCGTCATGGTCAGTAGCCCAGGCGGATGGTCACAGTGAACGACCGCGAGGTCGGGAACACGTAGTAGTCTCGTCGCGCGAACGTGTCATCGCGCTGGTCGGACACTTCGGGATCGGTGCCAGTGTAGCTCGTACTTCTCCACAGATTGCGGCCGGCCAAGACGACCGACGCGCTTCTCGCGCCCGGGACGTACTTCCGCGGTACGTCGATTGTCGCCGAGACACTGCGAAGCTTGAAGAAGTCGGCCTTTTCAACCCAGAAGCTGTAGTCGCGCGCGATCTTCGTGTTGATCGTACAACGCGCGCGCTCGAGCGCGGTAAAGTTGCCAAGCGCGGTGGAGTCTCCGGTGGCCGCCGTTCGCATCGCCGCCTGTGCTGCATAGCATGGCTGCCACGAGAACAGATTTGCGTTCTGGTATCCATCGGCATTCAGGTTATGTCCGCCGAGCTGCCACTCGCCCTGCGCATCGAGCGTCACGCGATTGAACAGTCGCACCGATAACCCCGGTGTCCAGGTGCGCGTCGGGTAGACCGAGCCGAGATATGAGTCGGACTCGATGATGGGATTCGCATGCGCATCGGGGTTCGTGACGCGAAGTCCGATGTACGCTGGAACGGGCAGACCCTCTTTCACGTACGTTCGGCCGAGCGCGAAGATCGTGAGCTCGTTGCCGCCGACGTAGCCCGCCTCGCTGTGAAGGGCGGTGAAGCCAACACGAGCCGTGACATCGGCATTGCGCGCGCGCAGCACCTCGGCGGTGAGCATGACCTCGTGACCGGAGGTCAGAATGTCACCGACGTTGATGAGCTGCGATCCGGAGAAGCCAAGCGACGGCGCCTGTTGCACTGGAATCAGCGCTTTGTACGTATGATCGGCAAAATGCGAATACACTAAAGTCATGCGGCCGTCGAGCGCGGTGGCGTCGAAGCCAAGCTCGACCTCGCGCGTCCGCTCCGGGCCAAGGTCCGAGTTGCCGATGGTGTTCGTCGAGAATGCGGGCTTGCCGTTTTCGGCGGCGACCGGCGACCACGTCCGAACCGCGTCGAACGCGCCTGGTGCTTTGCCGGCGTCACCGACCGCCGCGCGCAGCTTGAGCGACTCGATGAAGCGGTGCGACCAGAAGCCCTCGTCGCTGATGACGTACGACACGCTCACCTTGGGGTACGCCTGAATGCCAAAACTCTTACCGAAGGCGCTGTTGCCGTCTTCGCGCAAACCAACCGTCGTGAAGAGGATATCGCGCCAGCCGAGCAACTCCTGTCCGAAAAAACCGGCGTTGATCACGCGCTGCTGTGTGACGGCGGAGATGAGTCGCGTGGATCCGCTGACCAGCGTGGGATCGCCCGGCGCGGCGAAGTTGTCGGACTCGAAGTCCGTCGAATAGATGCGGCTGTCGAACACCTGACCGCCGATCGACGTGCTCGTCGACCAGTTGCTGCCGATGGCGTGCCGGAACGTCGACGCATAATCCGCCGAGAGGAACTGTCGCTGCCAGAGCGTCTCGAACATCTGGCCGAGCGGCACGCGGTAGTTGCCGAACGGCACGATGTATCGAAGATCGGCATTGTTGTAATCGAAACCGACGGCGAGTCGGTTTGTGAGCGCGTCGATGGGTTGGAACGTCATCGTCGCGCCGGTGATGAAGTGGTTCGTCGTGTTCACGATCTGGTTCGTGAACAGACTGTCGTTGTTCACGCACACGACCGTGGGGTCGGCACACCCCGTGCCTTTGTAGTTCGAGCCAGCGCCGCGGGAAATGTTGAGCACCGCGCCGTTCGAACTGTTGCCGTCGGGGAATCCGACGCTCCGTTGGCTCGCGACGGATTGATTGACGTCGATCGTCAAACCGCGCGCCGGCTTGAATTCGAGGTTGGCGCGAAGTCCGCGATTGAACGCACCGCCGGTCGGTAGCACGCCCTCGTCATTGTCGGCATTTCCCGACACCTGATAGGCCAAGCCGTCCGCCGTTCCGCCTCGCACGCCGATGTTGATGCGCGCGATGGAGCCGTTGTGCAACCAGCTTCCGCTCGCCGGACATGTGGAATCTTGAAATTTCGTTCCGTCGCCAAGTGTGAGCGTGCCGCTGCACTCGTTGAAGAAGAGACCCGTCGGGTCGGACGAAGGGCCGATGTGCCCCATGTTGTTGAAGCCCGTCGTGAGATTCACGTTCCACACCGCCGGCCCTTCGCGGCCACGCTTCGTGAAAATCTGGAGCACGCCGCCAGAGGCTTCGGTTCCATAGAGCGTCGTGGCCGCAGACCCCTTGATGATTTCGATATGATCGATCTCGTCAGCGGGAATGTCGTTCAGCGGCGAGACGAACTGCCGGCCGCCGACGTTCGTCGGCGTGTGGCCATTGAACACGCGCACACCGTCGATGTAAATCAGCGGCGAGTTACCTTGGCTCACGCTGTTGATTCCGCGTAGGATGATCGTGCCGCCAGACCCGGGTTGGCCGCCATTCGCCAGGACAGTGACGCCGGGAGTGGACCCCGCGAGAATGTCCTGCGGATTCAGCGCGGCTGACCGAGCGATCTGCGCGGTGTCGATCGTCGCCATTGCGGTGCCGACCGAGCGGCGACGCTCCTCGCCGGTCGCGGTGACGACGACACCTGTGAGGTTGATGGCCGCGCGGTTGAGCAGGAAATTCACGCGGACCGTGCCCGAAGCCGGAAGTTGCACGATCTGCTCCGACGCTTCGAATCCGATGATCTGGGCGCGGAGGGTCACCTTACCGGCGGTAACGCCGCGGATCGTGAACGCGCCGGTCGCATCGACGGAGGTGCCAAGCCGCGTGCCCGTGACGTTGACCTGCGCATTCTGGATCGGCGCGTTCGTTCCGCGCTCCATCACTGTTCCGGTAATGGTGCCGGTCCCACTTTGAGCGCGAAGCACGCAAGGCGCGAAAACCGCTAGCGCGATCGCCAGCCGGAATCCGCTCCGATTCATCCATCTCGTCATGAACTGCCTCCCTCCTGAGTCGAGAGAAGGAACGCTTACCTTCGCGCGCGCTGTGCCAGACGGAGAGCCGCAAACGAAGAGGCGCACCGGAGCGGCGGCCCAAGAACAACGTGCACGAATTCCCACGCAATGTCTACGGTTCTTACTCGTTTCGAATAGACCGGCGGGACAGTCAGCCGCGGGCTAGCGCTTCGACCACGCAAGAGCGTGCGTTCCCCCCGACGACGGTTGCAGCGACAACACTCCGCCGCACGCTTATTTTTCTTCAAATCAGATCATCGGACGTGAGCACCATGGCGTCGGGAAACACGTATCAGATTCCGCACCTCGAAACCGAGCGCCTGATATTGCGGTGCTTCCGGCCAGAGGATTTCGAAGCCTACGCGACGATGATGGCCGACCCCACGGTCACTCGCTACCTCGGGCTCGGTGAGCCGCTTTCGCGGGCAGAAGCCTGGCGACAAATGGCGATGTTCTTCGGCCATTGGGCGCTCCGCGGATTTGGATTGTGGGCGGTCGAAGAGCGCGCGACGGGCCGGTTTCTGGGGCGCATCGGATGCATGGAACCGGAGGGATTTCCCGCTTTCGAGATTGCTTATACGCTCGGGCCGTGGGCGTGGGGAAGGGGTTATGCGCGAGAAGGCGCGGCCGCCGCGTTGCAGTATGCCCGCGAGTTTCTGCCCCATAAATCCGTCACAAGCATCATTCGACCGGGAAACTTGCCTTCGATCCGCGTCGCGCAGTCGCTCGGCGCAACACCGGCGGAGACGGTGGAGTTCTTCGGAGCGCCCGCCGTGCTGTATCGCTATCCCGCGCCGCAAGAAAGCATCGACCGCTGATCTCCCTGACCGCGGCGCCGACTGTCGTTGCCAACTGCTGCTCGAACGCTGCATTATCACTCCGCGACGGCAAGTTACGGTGCCAGCGAGTCGCGCGCATGGGTCGATTTCAGTCCGCCGGGAACCGAATCACAACCTCGAACCGTGCACCGGGTGAAGCCGTATGAGCGACGATTTTCAGAAAGGCCAGCGCGGTGATCAGCAGAACGTTTCAAACTGGGCCGAATACAATCGCGGCGACGCGTATCAGCGCGCGGCAAACGAGCCGAGAACGTGGGGATCGCCGCATTCCAGCGCACTGTCGTTCGTGCCGACTGGCGCCGGCCCCGTCATCACCGGCGAGCATTGGATTCTCCAATCGATCGTGAGCATCCCGTTTGTCGTTGCCGGAACGCTGTTGTATCCGATTACTGCAATCGTAACGGTTATCGCCGGCCTATTGTGCACTCGGATAGTACCGGCGTTTGGCCTGAGCGGTTGGAAGGAGTTGCTGGCCTACCTTCCGGCGCTCGCGGTATTCTGGGCTCACGATGCGATGGGACCAGCGTGCCGGCGATCGGCATGTCGGCTACAGAAAGATTCGAACAGGTGCCCGCGTGCTCGTTTTCGCGTTTGTGGGCTACACCCTCGCCGCCCACTTCTTTCCCGCCCGAAACGCGTCCGGCCTCGGCACAGTGATCACGATGCCGAACGTCGCCGGCGCGATCGTAGGCGCCGTGTTGGGATTCTTGTTCCTCTCGCGCGCCGAAGGTTGGCATGACTTCTGGTACCGAACGCTGGCGATGTTCCGCCTGCGGCCAACCCACTGACGCGTCGCGATGGACGATGTATTGCGGCGCGAATGCGTCGTCGCGGTAGTTATGAAACTCTCATGGAGCTGTGCTCGATCTGTTCTTGGATAGTGCCGCCAGGCGTTCCGCGCGCTTGGCGTTTGCGATGGCCGTGATCGCAACGTACACGCCGGCGCGCTTCATTTGGTCGACAGAGAGTAGCACACGCGGAAACTGCCGGGATTGGAGCGTGAGAAGGCCATTGCGCTCACTGGAGGACGTCAGGTGGCTCCAGCTCGTGTCGGCGCTGAAGTCGTCGCCTCGAATCGAATAGCCGGCTTCCGTCACTGTCACGTGAACGGCAACCGACGGCAAGTACGCCTGCTCGGAACTCCTGCTAAAATCTCGAATGCGTTCTCGCATCCACCAAGCTAACGTTCCGCCGGCGAGCAGCGCCGCGCCGAGTGCAATCGTGTAGACCCAAAAGAGACACGCAACGCCAGTCAACCCGACGCCGATGAGTATTCGATCGCCGTCGAACGCGCCGCGAGGCGAACTCGCAAAAAACAGTTTGTTCACCTCGCCTGGATCGTATGAGATCTCAAACCGAAACGGAGTCGCTTCCGGAGAGTTCATGTTCCCGCTCTCGCCCGTGCCGTCGCCTGGCGACTACTTCGTTGGGGCACGACCCATGCTTGCCGCACCTGCCCCCACTTTGACCTTCATGCCATCCTGCAAATCGGCGGTGGGATTCGATACGATAGGCATGCCTTCCGTGATGCCGGACTGAATCTCGATCGTCCCGCCGAGGTCGCGACCAACCACGACCGGACGGAGATGGACCGTGGTTGTGTGGCCGGGCTGCGCGTCGTCGACAACCGCGACCTCGGTTCCATTCGACCGAATCACAAGGGCGCTCGCCGGCAAAATGATTGACGGCGCCGTTCGCGTCAGATGCAAATGCACGTCGGCGTACATGCCCGTTAGCAACGACAGTCCCGGATTTGCGATATCGACCTCGACCAGCAACGTGCGCGATCCGGCATCGAGGGCCTGCGACGTTCGCGCGATGCGACCGACGAACTGACGATTCGGCAATTCCTGTACGGTCACATCTGCGGTGAGACCCGCGCGCATCGTGAGCGCGTCGGACTCGGGCACGGAGATGTACGTCCGAACGGTGTCCGTCTCCGCGATGCGGAACAGACTGCCCATCGACTGCGTCGGCGCGCCGCCTGCCGAGAGAGGAGCACTCGACGCGCCGGCAGCGCTGATGAGAGATCCTATATCGATGTTTCGCGACGTGACCACGCCCGTCAATGGCGCCGTGACCTTTGTATATCGCTGCATTTGCACGAGACGCCGAACGTTCGCCTCGGCGGCCCCGGTGTTGGCTTCGGCAGCGTCGTAGGCGGCGGTCTTCTGATCGAGCTCCTCACGACTCACGGCGCTATCGGCAGCAAGCGAACGCCACCGAGCGAGATCGGCCTTCGCGAGACCGAGCGCGGCGCGCGTCTGCGCGACTTGTTGCTCGGCCTGTCGCACGCTCTCGTCCAACTCCGGTGCGTCGATCTCCGCGAGCACGTCGCCGACGTGGACGAGCTTGCCGATGTCCGCACTCCACGACTTCACGTAGCCGCCGACACGCGCGTAGATCGTCGCTTCGTGCAGCGCCTGGATCGTGCCTGGCAGCGTTAGGTCTCCGCCGGTGCCGGCGCGAACCGCGTTTGCGACTTGAACGACCGGAGGCGCGTCGATCGAACCAGCTTCGGTCGCCAATTGTTTCGTGACCGCGCGGCGCGGCAGAAAGGCAGCAATGAGCAGCACCGCTAGCACCGCGGCGACGCCGAGACCGACGATCACCATTCGCGTCGTCGACGCCGGAGTGACCGGAGGCGCCGACCCGACGTCGACGTGGTGCGGATGCGGATCTTCGTGCTGCGGCGTCGGTGGGTGCGACGACTCGCTGCTGCTATTCGCGGTGCGATCAGACGAACTCATATATCACAATGCTGAAGTATTCAAACATTCGATGAACCCTGAGGACCCGCCGCGGATGACTGAAACGCCGGCGCGCCCGGACCCGCGTGACCCAGCGTGGCCTGCGGCGCGTCGACGGTGGCCGCGGCGCCCTGGCGAAGCACGCTGTAGATGAGCGGCACGACAACGAGGGTGAAGAACGTCGCGACGAGCAAGCCGCCGATGACCGACCGACCAAGCGGGGCGTTCTGCTCGCCGCCCTCGCCGAGACCAAGGGCCATTGGAAGCATGCCGATGATCATGGCGAGTGCCGTCATGCACACCGGACGCAACCGAGCAAACCCGGCGTCGACCGCCGCTTGCGCCGCGGTCCGGCCGACTTGGCGTTGATCGTCGGCGAAAGTCACAAGGAGCACACTGTTTGCCGTCGCGACGCCCATCGCCATGATGGCGCCCATGAGCGACGGGACCGTGAACGTCGTATGCGTCACGTACAGCATCCACACGATGCCCGCGAGCGCGCCCGGCAACGCCATGATGATGATGAGCGGGTCGAGCCAGCTCTGGAAGTTCACGACGAGAATGATGTACACGAGCATGATCGCGAAGAGAATTCCGAGACCGAGTCCCGTGAACGAGTCGCGCATGTTCTGCACTTGTCCGCGAACCACGATCTGCGACCCGCGGGGCAGGGACTTGTCCATCTTCGCGACGATCGCGTCAACGTCGCGCGCAACGCCGCCGAGGTCGCGGCGATCGGCCGACGCGTAGACGTCGAAGATCGGTTGCACGTTATAGTGGTTCACGACGGCCGGCGCGACGTCGCGGCTCGATGTGGCGAGATTGCCGAAGAGCTGCGGCGCGGTCAGGCCCGGCGCGGTGATTGGAGTATTCTGAAGTGCCGCCACGTCGCCCATCTTGTATTGCGGCGTCATCACCGCCACGCTGTACTGCACGCCGTTCCGCGGGTCGACCCAGAAGTTCGGTGCCGCCTGCGCGCTCGAGCTCAACGAGATGAGCAGGTCGCTCGCGACGTCTCGCTGCGTGAGGCCAAGCTGCTCAGCCTTTTCGCGATTCACATTGAAGCGAAGCTCGGGGGCATCCATCACTTGTTGGACGCGAACGTCGGCCGCGCCCGGAATGTGTGACATCTGCGCGGCGAGCTGTTTGGCGACGGCAAAGTTTCCTTCGCGATCGTGACCCACGACTTGCACGTCGATCGGCGCAGGCAGTCCCATGTTCAACACCTGGTTGACCATGTCCGCCGGCTGGAAGAAGAACGTGACGCCCGGATACTGTTTGGGAAGATCGCGACGGAGTTGCCGAACGTAGTCCCACGTGGAGCCTTTGTGATCCGGCGACAACTGCACGAGCATGTCGCCGTCCGACGGACCCACGCTTGCATTCGAGCCGATCGCGAGCGCGACGCCGTACGTCGACAGACCGATGTTGTCGAGAATCAACTGCAACTCGGATTGCGGAATCGTCTGGCGAATCGATCCTTCGACCTGCGCGAACAACCGCTCGGTCTCTTCGATCCGCGTGCCCGACGCCGCGCGCACGTGCAACTGAAACTGGCCGCCGTCGACCGAGGGGAAGAAGTCCTCGCCGATCGCCGGGACCAGCGCCATCGAGCCGACGACAAACATCGCGGCGATCGTCAGCACCACGCCGCGATTGAGCATCGCCCACGCGAGCATGGCGTGATACGCGCCGCGGAACGCTTCGAACCCGCGGTCGAACGCCGCTACCACACGGCGAAAGATTGTTGGTGCCGGCAGTGTTTCACCGCGGTGCGCGGCCAGGTGCGCGTTTGCTTCCTTCGGCAGCATGTACGCAGCCATCGTCGGAACTAGCGTTCGCGACAGGAAGTACGACGCGGCCATCGCGAAGATCACCGACAGCGCGAGCGGACGGAACAACGCCGCCGCAGGGCCCGACAGCGCAAAGATGGGGAGGAAGACAATACAAATCGACAGCGTCGACACGAAGGCGGGAGTCGCGATTTGCTCCGCGCCTTCCACGATCGCGTTGTACAGCGGTTTGCCGTTTTCGAGATTGCGATGAATGTTCTCGATCGCGACGGTCGCGTCGTCGACGAGAATGCCGACGGCGAGCGCCAGGCCGCCCAAGGTCATGACATTCAGCGTCTCGCCGGCGGCCCAGAGGCAGATGATCGAGACGAACACACTCAAGGGAATCGAGATGGCGACGATGACCGTCGAGCGCCAGCTGCCGAGGAATAAGAGAATCATCAATGCCGTGAGCACAGCGGCGAGCACGCCCTCACGCACCACGCCGGCGATCGTCGCGCGCACGTACACCGATTGGTCGCCCAGCACCTGGACGGTGACGTCGGGAGGGAGTCCGGCGCGAATGCGCGGGAGCATCGCCTTCACCTTGTCGACGATCGCGAGCGTGGAGACCTTGCCGTTCTTGAGCATCGTGAGATAGGTGCCACGATGCCCGTTTTCGCGGACGATGTTCGTCTGCACGCCGGCGCCGTCGCGGACCTGCGCCACGTCGCGCAGATAGACGGTGGCCCCGTTCACCTGCTTGATGGGAATGTCCGCCAGGTCTTTCGACGAATCCGGACTCGAGTTCAGCCGCACGTAGTACTCGCGCGATCCCATGCGCGCGGTGCCCGACGGCAGAATCACGTTCTGCTGGTTGATCGCCGCGCTGACATCGCTCGGCGAAAGCCCCTTTGCAAACAGGGCCTGCGGATCGATGTCGATGTTGATGACGCGTGGCACACCGCCGTACGCGGGCGGCACCGTGACACCGTGCACGGTCGCGAGCGGAACGCGAATGAAGTTCGTCGCCAGATCGTTCAGCTCCGACTCCGTGCGCATCGGGCTGCCAAGTCCGAGTTGCAGAATCGGAACGTCCGTGGCGTTGAAGCGGATCATGAACGGCGGCGATATACCCGGCGGCATGTTGTGCGTCACGCCTTGGGACGCCGCGGTGAGCTGCGCCATGCCCGCCTGCACGTCGGCGTCGGGTTGGAAGTACACCTTGATGATGCTCAACCCGTTCAACGACTGCGACTCGATGTGCTCGATGTCGTTTACATAACTCGAATAGACGCGTTCAGCGAGCGTGACGACGCGCGTTTCCATCTCTCCGGGCGACAAGCCGCCATAGCTCCACAGCACGGAGACGACCGGAACGTTGATGGCCGGAAAAATGTCGATCGGCATGCGCAGAATCGCGACGATGCCGAAGATCAGCACGAGAATCGACGTGCAGACGAACGTATACGGGCGCCGAAGCGCGAGATGAACTAGCCACATACCGCGGTACCCCTACTCACAATGTCCGTCCAACGAGCGCCTCGAGCTGCGCTCGCGTGACTTGATAGTTGAAACGAGCGGCGACGAGCCCGAGTTGAGCTTGCGTCACCGCGAGCTCCGAGGTGAGCTGATCGAGCTCGGTCGAGATTCCCGCGCGATACCGTTCCGTCTGCACGCGCAGGTCTTCCGCCGCGGAGCTCACCGCCTCGGTCCCGAGCGAAATATTCTGCTCGGCGAAACGCAATCCGCTGAGCAAACGCGCCGCTTCGGCGCGGGTCTGCCGCGTGACGTCGAGGGAGGTGACGCGCGAGACTTCGGCGGCCGCCTCCGCGCGCGTCACCGCGTCCTCGCGCTGAAAGCCGTTGAAGATGGGGAAAGTCGTACCCACGGCAAGCGCCCACCCCGGGCGCACCGCAGTGACGATCGGTGTCTGGTTCGCCCAGTTGTAGCCGCCAGTGACGCGAATGTCGGGCACGTACAGCGTGCGCGCGGATTTCGTCGCGGCTTGCGTCGCGTGCTCGGTGGCGCGCGCTGACTGCACGCCCGGCGAGTGGTCGACCGCGAGCTGCACGATCTGACTATCCGACATGGACAGCGCGCGCGGCTCGAGCGACGCCGCCGGCTTCGCGCCAATCGGTCCGTTCGCGCCAACCAGGCGACCGAGCGTGTACGCCGCGGTCTGCAGTGTGTCGAGCGCCGCGACGAGCTGTTGCCGCGCCGTGGTCATCTCGAGTCGAGCGCGGAGCTCGTCCGACTTCGTCGTGGTGCCCGCGCGCACGCGATCTAGCGCATACCGATAGCCACGGTCGGCCTGACTGACGCGGGCGTTTGCGACCTCGAGGAGATCCGACGCGCGAAGCTCATCATAGAATGCTCGTTGCGCGGTGAGGGTCGCGGAGAATCGCCCGGAGACGTCACCCGCTTGCGCCGCGGCAAGATCGGCACGCGCACGGTCTCGGTCGGCGCCACGGCGTCCGCCCGTGAACACATCGACTGACGCCGCCAAGCCCGCCGAGCGACTATCGGGGACGTCGATGCCCGGCAGCGTGGTCCCCGCCAGCACGTTCGATCGCAGCAGCGACGAGTTGGCCGACAGCGTCGGGACGTAGGCGCCGGTCGTCACGCGTTCCGCCGACCGGGCGGTGCGAATCTGTTCCTCGCCCTGAACCACCTCAGGGCTGACTCGCAACGCGCGGTTCACGACGGCATCGAGGTCGAGCAGCGAGTCGATGCGCACGTGGAGCGTGTCGGCCACTTGAAGCCGCTGACCCGCCGCCTGCGCCGAGGCTGCGGTCGCGCTTGTCGAAACGGTTAATAAACCCGCGAGTATAATGCGAGTCAAAAAAACAGCCGCGACGCGGAAAACTCTCGCGTCGCAAGCGGAGTCAGCAGCTAATTCGACTGACTCACTAACATTTTGATTATGAGATGACATAGGTCGCACGTGTATTCTACGCACCAGTCGAAGAAGTGTTTGAGCGCACAAAGAAATGTTTCGTGCACTGCGCCTCATCTCGATCGGCATCGAAAAAGGTACGCACGGAGTCTACTGGAAAGGTGACGGCAAGCGTGCCGCGGGTCTAGTTTGAACACTCAGCATGGCCTCGCCATGCCGCACACAAGCGCGGCGTTTTCACATCTTCAGTTTCCAGGTTCGATCCATGCGACGACGCTTCGGACTCCTCGTCATCCGTCTTGCTGCGCCGGCGGTGACTTTCATGGTCCCGGGGCCAAGCGCAGCGGCTCAGGTCGCGGCAGCGCGCCCCGACACACAGCGTGCTCCCGGCGCAATGCGCGCGTTGCAGTTGCTTCAAGGGTTTCAGATGGCGAGTAGTCCGGAGCTTTCGTCGGCCATCAACGCGTTGCTCGAGGACAATGGCGCTCACATGCGAATGGCCGCGAAGCGTCCTGGCACCGCCGCCGACACGGCACGTGCACGGGAAATCGTGAAAACGGCTCGCGAGGCACTCGCGAAGTACAAGGACGTTTCCATCGCCGAGAAGGACGGCTATGTCGAGTTCATGCCGTGGCTGACCGACCAGTCGATTTTCCATTTCAACAGTTTTGCGAACGTTTTCGCGACGATGGGGCCGTTCGATGCCACGAAGCCGGTCTCGCTTCTATACAAGAAAGATGAGAATGGAGCGATGAAGCTGGTCGGCGCGATGTACTCGGCGATGCCCGATGCCACGCCGGCCGCACTCGATGCTCGCCTGCCCACGAGCATCGCGCATTGGCATGAACACGTCGACTTCTGCGGTCCCAACCCGGACTCGGTGAGGGCGGGGACGCAAAAGATCGACGGGCCGAGCACGGCGCGCTGGCTCAAGATCTCGACTCGCGAGGAGTGCGCCACCGCCGGCGGTCGGTTCGTGCCGAGGATGTTCGGGTGGATGGCGCACGTGTACCTGTTCTCCGGCGACGATATGAAGACGGTCTGGGGCGGCGACGAGCATTCGTCGATGGATATGGATCCGGGTATGCATCATCCTCCCGCGCCGGCGACAAAACCGCCGGAAGTCGGGCGTCCTTAGCTTGATAGGCTCTCCCGGCGCCGATAACTTTCCGCGCTCGTCGCCCGTGAATCGGACGACTCCACTTTCACTCTCGCCATGACGCTCTCGCTTTCCAGTGCCGCGCCAGATCTCGGGGCGCTCGACACGCCGCTCTTAGTGGTTGCTCTTCCGTCCGCGCCCACGATGAGCGCGGAGTTGCAGCCGGTCGACACGCTCACCGGCGGCGCGCTCGGGCGCGCACTGTCGCGACGTGACTTCCGCGGCGGCCGCGACGAGACGCTACATCTCTCGGGCGGCGAGCGCGGGGTGCAGCGCGTGTTGCTGCTGGGGATGGGCAGCGCGTCGGATCGCGTATCGGCTTTGCGCCGCGCTGGCCAAATCTCGGGTCGGCAGGCCAACAAGCTTGGCGTCGGCAAGCTTGCGTTCTTTGCCGGCGCGGTGAACGCCGCTGAAGTCGAAGCGATCGGACTTGGCCTCACGGCCGGTTCATGGGACTTTAGAGAATTCAAAACTCCGGCGCCGCCGGATGAGGAGCGCGCTTCGCTCAGCGAGGCCACGATCCTCGCGGCCGACGGCGAAGCGCGGGACATCGGGGTGAAGGCCGCGCGCGCGATCGGAGCGGGGCACTCGCTGGCGCGGTACCTCGGAATGCTGCCGGGCAACATCTGTACGCCCGATTACCTCGCGGAAACTGCCCACGACATCGCCTCGCGTTTCGGACTCCAGTTGACGGTCCTTGGCCGCGCGGAGATGGAAAAGGAGAAGATGGGATCGTTCCTCTGCGTTGCACAGGGCACGACCCAGGAACCGAAGCTCATCGCGCTCGAGTATCGAAAAGGTCCCAAGGACGGAAAGCCCGTCGTGCTCGTCGGCAAAGGGCTGTGCTTCGACAGCGGTGGTATTTCCATCAAGCCCGCGCAGGGCATGGAGTGGATGAAGTTCGACATGTGTGGCGCGGCCGGGGTTCTTGGCGCGATGGAAGCAATCGCGCGCTTGGAACTTCCGGTGAACGTGGTCGGTCTCATTGGCTCCACGACGAACATGCCGTCGGGAGACGCGGTCAAGCCTGGCGACGTGGTCCAGGCGTCGAACGGCAAGTTTATCGAGATCATCAATACCGACGCCGAAGGCCGTCTCGTTCTCGCGGACGTGCTCGTCTACGCGAAGCGGTTCTCACCTGATGCGGTGCTCGACGCGGCCACGCTCACCGGCGCATGCGTGATCGCGCTCGGTCACACCGCTACCGGCGTCATGGGCAATGACGACTCGCTGGTTCAGGAAGTGCTGGATGCCGGCAAACGGTCTGGAGAAGCAGGGTGGGCGTTGCCAATGTTCGAGGAGTACAAGGACCTGATCAAGTCCGACGTCGCTGACATCAAGAATTCCGGCGGACGTCCGGCGGGCACGATCAGCGCCGCGATGTTCTTGCGTGAATTTGCAGAAGGGTATCCATGGGTGCACCTCGACATCGCGGGCACGGCATACACGGAATCGGACCTCGGCCATACACCGCGCGGGCCGACGGGCGTGCCGGTCGGGACGTTCGTGGAATTCGTTCGAGGACGCACGCGCTGAGCAGCCTCTTGCGGCAGGCAGTGAAGGCTGTCGGCCTCGGCCTGGTGGCCGGGGCCGTTTTGCTCCACCCGCTTCACGCACAGGTTCGCGACACGATGCGCGTGCGGGCGCGCGATACCATTTCTATAAGGCCGAAAGACTCGGTGACAATCGTGGTTCCCGCCAGGGGCGATTCGATTAGCCGAGATAGTCTTGCCAAGGGCGACACGGTCAAGAAGAAGCCCGTCAAGCGCGACTCGATTCAGGCACCGACTATTCACTCGGAACAGCCCGGAGAAATCGACATCGGGCGGCGCTTACATTGGTCGCGCGATTCAATTCTCGCGACGGGCGCTCTCACCGTCGCCGACCTGTTGGACAAGGTGCAGGGTCTCTCGACCATTCGCGCAGGCTGGATTTCGAGTCCGGCTGTGGCCGCGTACATGGGAGACGTGCGCCATGTTCGAGTATTCCTCGACGGCATCGAGCTCGAGGCATTAGATCCGCGCGCCTACGGGCAGCTCGATCTCACGCAGATCAATCTTTGGTCGGCCGAAGACGCGACCGTTGAGCAGGGACCGGAAGAGGTTCGCGTCTACCTGCGGACCATGCGTGTCGTGAACACCACGCCGTTCACGCGCACTGACGTGAGCACCGGCGATCAACAGTCGAACCTGTATCGCGGATATTTCGGGGAGCGCTTCGAGAACGGGGTTGCGCTGCAATTCGGCGCGCAGCAATACGGAACGACGCCGCCGTCGTCGCTCGGCTCGAGCAGCGATCAACTCGGGCTCATGGCGCGTGTCGGTTGGGCAAAGAAGAATTGGAGCTTCGACGCGAACATGAATCGCATCAGCCGCCATCGGGGCGAGATCTTCGGGCTCGAACTGGGCGATTCGATTCGAAGCGTGGAGTCATCGCGCAACACGTCGTATCTGCGTGGCGGCTACGGGGATCCGGATTCGAGTCCGTACTGGGCGCAGGCGACCGCGGTGTCGTCGTCATACGGGTACACGGGCGTCCGCACAGTGCCAACGACCGGTCTCACGACGGCCGCGGACTCGGCGCTGGCGGTCGCGTCGCTCGACACGAGCAAGTATCAGACACAGTACATCGCCGCCGGCGGTCTGGTGCGCGGTCCGTTGCGCGCGAGCCTCACACAGCGCGTCTTCATCGCTGGCGGCAAGTACATCGAGTCCGCCGCGTGGCGCGGGAGCTTCACGACGGATCGCCTCTCGGTTTCAGCGTTTAGTCAAGGCAAGAGCGCGGATTCGCTCGAGCAGAGCGACGTCACCGCCCGGCTGTCGCCGCTGTCGTGGATTGCGTTGTTCGGAAGTGCGGGGCGGTCGTCGGACCGAACGATTCGAGACAGTTCATTTTCCGCGAACTACGTCCGGGCGCAGGCGGGACTGCGCATTCACAATCTGTGGCTCATCGGCGGCGTATTGCGCCGAGACAGCGTCCGTCTCACGGCGCCGACGATTTTCGACTCGAGTTTCACCGCGCGCCACGAACCCGCGGTGACGGCAGTGACCGCGAGCGTGCGCGGCCAGCTTTATCGTTTACTCAACGTCGATCTGTCGGCAGTGAAGTGGAACGACACGACCGGGTTCTACCGCCCGCGATATCAGACGCGCAGTGAACTGTTCCTCCAGTCGAACTTTCTGAAACGGTTTCCCTCGAATGATTTCGGGCTGAAGGCATCGATCGTTCACGAGTATCGATCGGCGATGCGTTTTCCGGTCGGAACGGCGGACGTCAACCCGGGCATCGGCTACCGCACGATCTCGTCGTTGCTCGAGATCCGCATTCTCAGCGCGACCATCTCGTGGCAGTTCCGCAACGTGCTGGGTGAGCGCTACTTCCAGGTGCCGTCGTTCGTCTTGCCACGGCAAACGAACTTCTACGGCGTGCGTTGGGAGTTCACGAATTGATCGGTTTCCTCACAGCGGACTGACGCAATGATCAAGAGCATGACTGGGTTCGGATCCGCTGACGGAGAGGTGGGCGGCATGCGCGTTTCCGTCGAAATCCGGTCGGTCAATCACCGCTTCTTCAATCCGTCGGTCAAGCTTCCCGGCGACTTGAGCAAGTGGGAGGCGGAGGTGCGCGAGGCGATGCGGAAGGGTGTTGCACGGGGGCACGTCACGCTCTTTGCCCGCGTCGACCGCCAGGCGACCGATTCCGCGCGCATCGACGCCGCTCAAGTCGCCGCGTATGTCGAGCAGATTAGAGCTCTTCAACAACAGCTCGGTCTCGATCAGCCGGTCGATATGGGCGCGGTGCTGCGGTTGCCCAACGTGATCGCGACGACGGAAGAGGAATCGACGGGCACGGCCGCGGAGCTCGTCGCGATCGTCGAACGCGCTGTTGCTTCGCTCGATGCAATGCGAGCGTCGGAAGGCCAGCGCCTCTCGACGTATCTCAGCGAGCGCCTCGCCATTATCGAAGGTGCGGTGAATCGCATCGCCGATCGGGCGCCGAGTCGCCTAGTCGAGCAGCGCGACCGAATGCGACTCGCGGTGCGCGAGCTCGCCGATGGCGTCGCCGTCGACGACCAGCGCATTGCACAGGAGATCGCGATTCTCGCCGACCGTCTCGACGTGTCCGAGGAAATCAGTCGGTTCCATTCGCACTTCGCCGCATTTCGCGCCACCCTTGCTTCTCCCGCGGCGGACGGCGTTGGAAAGCGTCTGGGCTTCTTATTGCAGGAATTGTTGCGCGAGGCAAATACCACCGGCAGCAAGGCAAACGACGCCGCAATTCTTCAGGACGTGATTCTGATCAAAGAAGAGCTCGAGCGAATCCGCGAGCAGGTCGAGAACATCGAATGAATCCGTTCCCGATCATTCTTTCGGCGCCGAGTGGGGGGGGCAAAACCACGATTGCGCGCGAGATCCTCAAGTACCGGTCGGACGTAGGCTATTCGATCTCGTGCACCACGCGCGAGCCGCGCCCGCGTGAGACAAACGGGACTGACTACTACTTCATGAGCCGGGATGAATTCCTGAAGCGCCGCGCGGCCGGGGAATTCGCCGAATCGGCCGAAGTGCACGGGAATCTGTACGGAACGCTCAAGTCTGAGATCGCGCGTATCCTGAACAGCGGTCGACACATCGTGATGGACATCGACGTCCAGGGGGCCAGACAGATCCGGGCGGCCTTTCCGGGGGCCGTGACGGTGTTCGTGATGCCCCCCTCGGGCGACGTTTTGCTGGAAAGGCTCAAGAATCGTAAGTCAGAGTCCCCCAAACAGTTGGCCAACCGGTTACATTCCGCTCTGGACGAACTGCGCGCGATTGACGAGTACGAGTACGTCGTGGTCAACGACGCCCTCCCGCGAGCTGTTCGGCGCGTATCGGCGATACTCGATGCCGAGGTCGTAAGCCGGGAACGTGTCCCCGCGCTGCGGCAACGAGTCGAGCTGTTGATTCAGCGTCTGCAAAAAGAGATCGATCACCATCCTTCGTGACGAGTTGATACATGCGAGTTTTTACGCCCATTGAAATTGCCAAGCACGCCGCGAACAAGTACCTCGGCGTTCTCGTGGCGGCGAAGTACGCCCGCGTGCTGAATGAGTTTCCGCGCGATCGTTCGTCGTCCCGCGAAAAGAAGCTGACGACCCGTTCGCTCGAAGAGCTCTCCAAGGGGGACATCGAGTATCACGTGATTCCGCGGCGCCGGGCAGAATAACGCACAAAGGCTTTCGCCTGCCGGCCACGGGCTGCTAGCGAAAAGCCGCAGATCGTCAAACGCCCCGCCGGCAACGCGAGACGCGCCGTTGCCTGAAGCCAGCCGCCAGATGCCAAGCAGCCATGACTTCCCTCCGTCCGTACACCGATTCTCGAATCGTTCTCGGTGTGACCGGAGGGATTGCCAGTTATAAGTCCGCATGGCTGGCGCGGCTGCTGGTCAAAGCGGGAGCCACGGTCGACGTCGTCATGACTCCCGCGGCCACCGAGTTCGTTGGTGCCATCACCTTCGAAGCGCTGACCGGTCGTCCGGTGCACACCGGGTTGTTCGATCAGGGTAAGGCACTCGATCACATCAAGCTCGTTCGCGACGCATCGGCCGTGGTCGTCGCACCGGCCACGGCGGATTTTATTGCGCGAGCGGCGGCGGGACAGGCGAACGACCTTCTCACGGCGTGCCTGCTCGCAGCGACATGTCCTGTGCTCGTCGTGCCGGCAATGAACGATCACATGTGGGCGCATCCGCAGACGACGTTGAATGTGTCGCACCTGCGCGACTTGCGATATCGCATTCTGCCCCCCGACGAAGGCGACCTAGCGGCGGGCGAGGGAAGCGGTCCGGGCCGCATGCCAGAACCTGAAACCATATTTGCTCATGTTGGCCGTCTGCTCGAGCCAACGGCGTCGCTCGCGGGCAAGCATGTGCTGATCACCGCCGGGCCGACGCGTGAGGCCATCGATCCGGTGCGCTACATCTCGAA
>JBDTAE010000188.1:0-11339 GCA_039924785.1 Gemmatimonadaceae bacterium
GCCATCCGCCACCAGTGCGGACGCAGGAATACCAACAGACGCCGGTACATCGACGTCTTGTCGCGGACCGTTCCCGGACTTGCGACCAACACGCGCGGAGTCATTCGTTAGCGACGCGGCGTGAGAAGAGACACCGGGAGAATGCACTCCTCGGGCGTCACTCCGCCATGGAGAAACGATCCGCGATACCGGCTCTGATATTCCCGCAGCTTGGTCGGATAGACGAAGAACGAGTCGCCCGTTGCCAGCAGGGTATTCGCACCGAGCCCGCGCCGCGGCAGCTTGAGCGAATCCTCATTGGTGAACAACATTCCCTGCTCTGGATTCTCCGCGCGCAAATCTTCGCCGAACTTGTATCGCAAATTCTGCGTCGCGTCGCGCTTGGCAAACACCGTCGCGGGCGTGCGGCAGTGAATCGACCCGTGGTCGCTCGTCACGAGCACCTTCACTTTGCGTCGCGCCGCTTCCTGCAGCACCGCAAAGAGCGCCGACCGCTTGAACCATTGCACCGTCAGCTGGCGCAGGGCGATTTCATCGCGCGCCACCTCGTACAGAATCGCCGACTCCGACCGGCCGTGCGTCAACAGGTCGACGAAGTTGAACACGAACGCCGAAATTCCTTCCGGCGCAATCACGCGCGCCAAGCGGCGCTCGACGTCGTCGCCCTCGTTGGCTGTTGAAATTTTCTCATACCGCACCGGCACCGTCGACCCGAGCTCGACGAGCTGCGCCTCGAGCAACTGCCGTTCATGCGCGTTCAGCGTTTCGTCCTCACGCTCGCCCCACCAATCGGGAAACCGCGCAGCGATCTCGCCGGGAAAAAGTCCGCTGAACAGCGCGTTGCGCGAATACGGCGTGGCCGTCGGCAGAATGCTGAAGTAGTGCGTCGTCTCGATGTCGAACAACGGCGAGATGATCGGCTCGAGCGCGCGCCACTGATCGAGACGCAAGCAATCGATGATGATGAAGAGCACCTGCTTGTCGGTCTTCAATACCGGCATTAGGTACTCGGACACGATGTCGATCGACAGCGGCGGGCGGTCGCCGTCGAGATTCTTGAGCCAATCTGGATACGCGCGCTTCATGTATCCCGCGAACTCGCGCCGAAGATCGGGATAGAGGCCGAGCAGCGACTCGTGCAATCCCGTTTCGTTCTCCGCGAGCAGATCGAGATCCCACTGCGTGATCTCACTGAACCTCTCGATCCACTCGCGCCAACCGAGGCTGCGAAAGGGCTCCGTTTGCAGATCTCGAAAGCGCTCGACGAATTTTCGGGCGACCGCCTGCTGGCGAATGCGGCCGCCGTCGAGCAAACGGGTGAGCGCGGCGTACACCTGCCTGGGCGACACCGGCTTTACGAGATACCCGTCGAGCTTTGCGCCGAGTGCCTCGGTCATCGTGGAGTCTTCTTCGCTCTTCGTGACCATGACGACCATGAGATGCGGATCGGCCTGGCGAAGGTCTGCCAGGGCGTCCATCCCGCGTGTGCCCGGCATCTGCTCGTCGAGCAGGACCAAGCTGAACGGGCGGCGCCGGACCATCTCGACGGCATCCTCCGCGTTCGTCGCGGTTTCGACCTCGAACCCCTTGTCTCGCAAGAACATGCGATGCGGTTCGAGCAGCTCCGCCTCGTCGTCGACCCAGAGGACGGATTTCGCGGGTTGCGCCATGCGACAAATGTAGCAACTTCCGGCGGTGCTCGTCGCCCAACCGCCTTACGCGCTCACCCCTCCCGCGTTCCGCTTCAACGCCCTCGCGTCGCTCGCCGGACGCGCGGCGATTGGCGGTCGGCGCGAGATTGCGCTCGCGACGTATCTCGCGGCGCGACTCGCCCAGGACGCGTTGCCGGATCGCGAGATTCCGCAGGCGTCTCGGGTCGAGCGATGCGCGCACGCCAAACAATGGCTCGCGGCGCTGGCGCTCCCAGCGTCGGTTCGACCGGCGCTCGTCGATCTGATTGACGCGTCCTCAAAGGAATGCGCGGACGTTTCCAAGGGACTTCAGGCGGCAATTGCGGCGGTGACCGAGTCGCTCGACAAGAACGCGCGCGCGGAACTCGTGGACCTGGCGGCCGCGCTCGACGCGTCGAACGCGCCCCAAATCACGCAAACCTCTGTTACGCAAGGGACTTAAGCCCTTGCTCGTTCCGCGCGACCAACCATATAATGGCCGATGGCTCGCAGCTCGGATATCTCTCCACTCTCGGTTCTGTTGGCGCGGGTCGACTCAGTCAGCGACGGTTCGCCTGCGCGCGACACCGTCGCCTGCGGATTCCCCAGCGTCGACAAACTCCTCGGCGGTGGATTTCGGCACGGCGATTTGATCGTGCTCGGTGGCGACGTCGCGAGCGGCAAATCGGCGTTGGCCCTCGCGTTCGCGATTCGCGCGGCTCTCAATGGGTCGCGCGTCGCGTTTTTCACCAGTGAGATGACGGTGGAGCGAGTACTCGAGCGGGTGATCGCGATCGAGGCGCGTGTTCAGATCGACGACCTGCGACAAGGTTCGCTGGACGATACGTCGCGTGCGACCGCGGGAGCCGTCGCGGTTCGTCTTCGGAATCAGCTTCCAGTGATTGAGCTGTTGCCGGGCGGTCGGGGAGTATTGGGTTTGGCGTTGGCGTTGGATGGTTTGTCGAAGGTGGATTTGGTGGTGCTTGATTCGATTGGAGCCCTTGTGGCTGGCGAACGTGCGGCCGAGGAAGAGATTGCGACCGCGGTGAGAGGTCTCAAGACCCTGGCGCTCGAACGCGGCACCACCATATTGACGACGTCGCCACTGCCGAACCTCCTGCCCCGTCCGGATCGCCGGCCAACGCTCGACGATTTTGGCGCGCTGGGAGCCGTAAAGCAGTATGCGGACATAGTGTTCGGCCTGTTTCGGCCGGACATGTACGAGCCGTCGCGCGACATCGAAGGCGCGACGGAATTGTTGATTCGCAAGAACCGCAACGGGCCCACGGGATACGTGGACCTGTATTTCTACTCACAGTGGATGCGGTTTGAAGACATGCTTGATCCCGACCGGTAGGAGTGATGCAATGCGGATAGTGTATGGAGCAGTCGCGGCAGGAGCGCTGGTGTTGGGCGCGTGCGCGCCGGCAATTTCCGGCAGCGCGGAAAACATCAGCCGCCTCGAGCAAGCCAAGACCGCGGAACCGAATTCCGAAGCAGCGCATCGCTCGCTCGGCATCGCGTACTTCAAGGCAAACCGGTACGACGACGCCAAGAGGGAGTTGTCGCAAGCCGCGACGATGGATCCGAACGACGGCCTTCCCGCGTTGTTTTTGGGTCTGACCGACGAAGCTCAGAACGACATTCCGGGCGCCCGTAGCGCCTATGAAAATTATCTAAGGGTCGGCAAGACGTCCCGCGTGAAGGGCCAGGTGCAAGCGCGCCTCGCCGTGCTCACGCGCCAGGAAAACGAGATCGCCGCCAAGAGGGCTGTCGCGCAGGAGCAGACGGTCGGCTCCACGCCCGGCTCGCCGCGCACGGTCGCTGTCACGCCGTTCCGCTTTTCCGGTCCCGACACGAGCTACAAGCCGCTCGAACGCGGGTTCGCGGAGCTCATCACGACCGACTTGAGCCGTTCCTCGCAGCTCACCGTCGTCGAGCGCGAACGCTTGCAGGCGGTGCTCGATGAGATCGCGCTGCAGACTACGGCGAATGGCGCGGCCGGCGCCGGCATGCGCGCGGGCAAGATGCTCCAGGCGGGCCGTCTCGTCGGCGGAAGTATCACGCAGATCGGCAACAATCAGCTGAGTGCCGCCGCGAACGTCACGAGCGTTCAGACATCTCAAACGGTGGGAACCGGCGCGACTGACCAGCAGCCGGTCGACCAGGTATTCACGCTCGAAAAGAATATCGTCTTCAAGCTGTTCGCCGATCTCGGCGTCACGCTCACGACGGCGGAGCGCAACCAGATCGAACAGCGTCCGACGCGGTCACTTCAGGCGTTCCTCGCGTACAGCCGCGGTCTCGAGCTCGAGGATGCGGGTCGTTTCGACGACGCGTCGCGTCTCTTCGACAACGCGGTGCGTATCGATCCGAGCTTCGGGAACGCGATGCAGAAGAGCCAGGAAGCCAAGAGCGCCGCTGCCGGCGCGAGCGGGAACGTGGCGTCGATTGAATCGGGATTGCGTGGCTCCGCGGAAGGCAACGCGGCGAACGCCTCGGGATCGGCGGCTGGTGGTGGTACCGCGCTCGCCGCTGCTGATGGCCTTAACCCGTCGGTCGCGGCGGGCGCCACGAGCGGCGGCGGTAGTTCATCGTCGCAGCCGCAGAAAGACGCATCATCCGGCACCACTGGCGACAATCCGACTCAGAAGACCGCCAAGGTTACGCTCGTCATTCATCAGCCGTAATGAGGACCATCGTGATGCTCCGCCGTTCCCTGCCAATTGCAATCGCGGTCGCCGCGGCTGCTCCTCAGCTTCACGCCCAGTCGATCATGGACATCGGCGCGCGGATCGCGCCGCAGTTCCATCAATACAACATCGACGGGCCGACCAACACGAAGATCAGCGAATTTTCGCTGCCGATGTTCGTCGTCGTGCCGATCACGTCGTCGTTCGGATTCGACATTGGTTCATCGTTCGCGCAATCGAAGGTCCAGCAGACGATCGGCGGCAAGACCTTCGAGAGCAACATCTCCGGTCTGACCGACACGCAGATCCGCGCGAATCTCTCCATCGGCACCGACTTCATCGTCATCACCGGCGGTGTGAATCTGCCGACGGGCACGTCGACGGTCCCTCTCGACAAGCAGACCGCGGCCAGCCTCATCGGCAGCGACTTCCTGGCTTTCCCGATCTCTAATATGGGAAGCGGCTTCGGTGGCACCGGCGGCATCGCGCTCGCCCAGGCCCTCGGCGACTGGAACCTCGGCATCGGTTTGAGCGCGCGTAAATCGGTACAGTACGATCCGTTCGACGCCGTCGGCGGACTCACGCTGCACTACCAGCCGGGCAACGAGTATCGCGGCCGCGTCGGACTCGATCACGCACTCGGCACGGGTCACTTTACGGTTGGCGTCACGTATTCCACGTTCGGCGACGACAACTACGCCGGCTCGATTTACAACACTGGCAATCGCATCATCTCGCAGATCGGCATCAGCGATATGATGGGCGTTGGCACTGTGTCTCTCAACGGATGGGACGTTCATCGCACGTCGGGCACCGTCGCCGACGGCACCAAGCTCGGCTCCGACAACATCGGCAATGGCGCTCTCGGCTACACCATACCGATGGGCGATATCACCGTCGAGCCGAACGTCGAAGGACGTTTTTGGGTTCAGTCCGGCGCGTCGACGTCCGGCATGGGCACGGTCGGGCTTCGACTCAACATGACCGTCGCCGGCTTCTCGATTTTACCGAGCGGCGGGTATTCGTTCGGTCAGATCGCGGCGCAGGATGCGACCGGGGCAAACACGACGCTGACGCTCACGGGCTTCCACGCGACGCTCACGATTCGTCTTCGCTGACAACGGCTGGCGGTAGCGAAGATCGCTATCGCCGGCTCGAGAGTGGGTGGTTCAATTCGAGACTCACTGCGCGCGGCCTGTCGAGGGAGCCCGATTCGGGTCCCCGATGGCCGCGCGAATTGTTTTTCCTCTATATTTCCACGCACACTTCCGCACCGGATCGTCCATGGCTGGCCACAGTAAATGGAAGCAGATCAAGCACTACAAGGCGGCAACTGACGCCAAACGTGGTGCGCTCTTCACCAAGCTCATTCGCGAGATCACGATGGCCGCCAAGCTCGGCGGCGGCGATCCCGGCGGAAACGCGCGCTTGCGCCTCGCTATCGAAACGGGTCGCAACAACTCGATGCCGAAGGAGAACATCGAGCGCGCAATCAAGAAGGGCACGGGAGAGCTCGAGGGCGTCGACTACCAGGAAGTGACGTACGAGGGCTACGGCCCGGGCGGCGTCGCGCTCCTCATCGACGCGGTGACGGACAACCCAACGCGCACAGTCGCCGAAGTCCGGAGCAAGATGACGCGCCTCGGCGGCAATCTCGGCGCGATCAATTCAGTCGGCTGGATGTTCGAGAAGAAGGGCCAGCTCACGATCGACGGCTCCAAGATCGATGAGGATTCGCTGATGGAAGCCGCGCTCGACGCCGGCGCCGAAGACGTGACGAAGGAAGACACGGTCTTCGTCGTCACGACGACGCCGACGGAATTCCACGCGGTGCAGGACGGTCTCAAGGCGAAGAAGATCGTGGTTGCCGAAGCCGAGCTCGCGATGGTGCCGAAGAACACCGTGTCGATCGCCGGCAAGGACGCCGAAGCGCTGTTCAAGCTCATCGAGACGATCGAGGATCTCGACGACGTGCAGAAGGTCTGGGCCAACTTCGACATCGACGACGCCGAGTTGGCGAAGGTCGAGGCCGCGGGGTGATCGTCCTCGGGATCGATCCGGGAACGGCGTGCACCGGCTACGGTGTCGTAAAGGGAGACGGGCCCGGGCTCGTCTCCCTCATTGAATGTGGCGTGATCCGTACGCGGCCGAAGGATGCACTCGCGGCGCGTCTCTTAGAGATCTTTGATGGCGTCACGGAGCTGCTCGCACGGCACAAACCCGACGCACTCTCCGTCGAAGACGTGTTCTACGCCAAGAATGTGCGGACGACGGTCGTGCTCGGACATGCGCGCGGCGTGGTGCTCCTCGCCGGCCAGCAGGCGAGCGTGACCATCCACGAGCTTCCGCCGGCGGAGATCAAGAAAGCGGTCGTCGGCACCGGCGCGGCAACGAAGGAACAAGTGCAGTTCATGATCACGAAGATTCTGCGGCTCAAGACGGCGCCGCAGCCGAACGACGCCGCTGATGGCGTGGCCGCCGCGCTTGCATGCCTCATGGCGTCGCGCGTCCCCACGCTCCGCGAAGCGCTCGCGCGACAGCACGCGTGATCTCACATATCGCTGGGACGCTGGAGAGCAAAGACCTCGACCGCGTCGAAATCATGACGGCGGGTGGTGTCGGCTACGAGCTCGCCATTCCGCTCGGCGTCTACGAGAGTTTGCCGCGCGTCGGCGAGCCCGTCTCGCTGCACACGTATCTCGTCGTCAAAGAAGACGCCTGGCTCCTCTTTGGATTCGGGACGACGTTCGAGAAGCGTGTCTTTCAGCGTGTGCTCAACGCCAAGGGCGTGGGTCCGGCGCTGTCGCTCGGCCTCCTCTCGACGCTGACGGCCGAGCGGCTCGTGCGCGCGCTGCGCGAGAAGGATGTCGCAACGCTGCAGAGTGTGCCGCGCGTTGGACGAAAAAAGGCTGAGCAATTGATTCTCGACCTCGCCGACAAGCTCGACGACCTGCAAGTTTCCGGGTCGTCGCCCGCTGGCGGCGGAGCGCGGCCGGAAGGCGCGGGAGTCGAAGATGCAGTTCGCGCGCTGGTCTCGCTCGGCTACTCGCCGGCGGATGCTGAACGCGCGGTCAGACAAGCGATCGATGCTGGCGAAAAGGGAACGAGCGCGGCCGAGCTCATTCGGAGCGCACTGGGAAAAATTCGAGGATAATCAGAGTGAAAGCAGCCACAAGAACGAACTCGTTCACGGAGTCCGTGATTCGCGAGATGACTCGTATTGCCGCGATGCATCAGGCGGTGAACCTCGCGCAGGGATTTCCTGATTTTCCAATGCCGGAGCCGCTGAAGGAAGCGGCGTGCGCGGCCATCCGCGGCGACATCAATCAGTATGCCGTCACGTGGGGCACGCCGGTGCTGCGCCACGCCATCGCCGAAAAGTACCGTCGGTGGTACAACATGGAGGTCGACGCGGATCGCGACGTCACCGTGACGTGCGGTGCGACAGAGGCGATGGCGTCGGTGTTCATGGCGTTGCTCAATCCGGGTGACGAAGTGATAATCCCCGAGCCGTTTTATGAGAACTATGGTCCCGACGCCATTCTCTGCGGTGCGAAGCCCGTGTTCGTGCCGCTTGAACGGCCGAACTGGACGCTCGACATCGATCGCATCAAGGCGGCGATCACCAAGAATACGAAGGCAATCATCGTCAACACGCCGCACAATCCGACCGGCCGCGTCTTCACGCGCGACGAGATGACGGCGCTTGCCAACATCTGCATCGAGCACGACATCTGGGCGATCACCGACGGTCCGTACGAGCACATGGTGTACGCCGGCCACCATCACGAGATGGCGACGTGGCCCGGCATGCGCGAGCGCACGATCACGGTTTCCTCATTATCAAAAACCTATAGCGCGACGGGTTGGCGCATCGGTTGGATCATCGCGCCGCCGGCGCAGACTGGTCCCATCCGCAAGGTTCACGATTTCCTCACGGTGGGCGCTCCGGCGCCACTGCAGACCGCCGCGGCAATCGGCTTTGCGTTCGACGCCGACTACTACAATCACTTCACGGCCGAGTACAAGGCACGCCGCGAGTTCATGAGCAAGGTGTTGCTCGACGTCGGGTTCAAGTTCGCGCTTCCCGAGGGGGCGTACTACATCTTCGCGGACTTCTCGGAACTGAGCGACCTCGACGACGTGACCTTCGCGAAGTGGATGACCCAGGAGATCGGCGTCGCGACGGTGCCAGGCTCGAGCTTCTTTGCGAACAAGGAAGACGGCCGCACGTTCACGCGCTTTGCGTTCTGCAAGAAGCAGGAGACGTTGAACGATGCCGCCGAGCGTTTGTCGAAATTGCGGGCCGCGCTTCAGGTGACGGTCTGAAGTTTGTTTTTTCCGTAGAGCGAGTTTAGAGAGTTCTAGATGTCCCGCGCTGAGATCACCACGCCGGAGGTGCTCGCTGACGAGTCTGTCGTCGAGCTCTCACTCCGGCCGCAGCGCTTGGCCGAGTTCATCGGCCAGCAAAAGGTCAAGGACAGTCTCCGCATCTACATCGACGCGGCGATCGCTCGGCGCGAGCCACTCGATCACACGCTGTTCTTTGGGCCGCCGGGACTTGGCAAGACGACGCTCGCGGAGCTGATCGCGCGCGAGCTCGGCGTGAACATTCGCGCGAGCTCCGGTCCCGCGCTGGAAAAGCCGGGCGATCTCGTGTCGACGCTCACGAACATGCGGAGCGGCGACATTCTTTTCATCGACGAGATCCATCGCCTCAAGCCGATCATCGAGGAGTTTTTGTATCCGGCGATGGAGGATTACAAGATCGACATTCGCTTGTCGGACGGACCCAAGGCGCAGACGATCACGATGGCGATCGAACCGTTCACGCTGATTGGCGCGACAACGCGACTGGGAATGCTTACGCCGCCGATGCGCGCGCGATTCGGGATCGAGCAGCGGTTGAATTTCTACCCCGCTGCCGACCTCGAGTTGATCGTGCACCGAACCGCCGACGTGATGAAGGTGGTCATCGAGGAGGATGGAGCGCAGGAGATTGCGCGGCGGTCGCGGGGGACGCCGCGAGTCGCGAACCGGTTATTGCGCCGGGTGCGCGACTATGCGCAGGTGAAGGGCACCGGCGTGATCACGCGCGAAATGGCGGATCAGGCGCTGGCGCTGCTGGAGGTGGATACGTTCGGTCTCGACGACATGGATGCGAGAATTCTCAAGACCATCATCGAGAAGTTCGACGGCGGGCCGGTTGGATTGAGCACGATTGGCGCGGCGATCGGCGAGGACGCGAACACGATCGAGGAGGTGTATGAGCCCTTTCTCGTGCAGCACGGGTTCTTGCAGCGTACGCCGCGAGGTCGCATGGCAACCCCGCAGGCGTACAAACATTTCGGGTTCATTCCCAAGTCGCCGAGCGAACAGCAGTCAATGTTTTAGAAGGTCAGTAGCGACGAGCTGATGGCCACGAGCTACGCGAGCTTCGTACGGCGTAGCGTAAGACCGGGGAGCGACCCAAAACGCGCGGACGGCTAGCGGCGCGATGGGGCCCAGACGAAGCCCACGCGGAACAACAAATCAATCTGCGTTCCGGTTTCTTGGCTTCTGGCGTCGAGAAAGTAATAGAATCCGGACACGCCCGCCGTGAAGCGCCAACTCTTGTGAAAGTTGAACTCGGCGCCACTACCGAAGCCCGCCGCCAGGTCCGTGGGTGAACCACCCCTAGCGTACGCGGCGCCGCCGTGATGAACGAGACCAGGACCAGCGCTCAGCCAAAAGTTCCGACTCGAGTCGGAAACGAAATCGAAGAGTGCCTGTGCGCTTGCCACGCTGACGCTCGTGCCCTGCGTCGTGATGATTCCCGCTCCGGGCGTTGCCACAGAGTGCTGGCCGCCGGACTGCGACGCGTTGAAGGCTTCGGCCCTCACGCCAATTGTCGGAGAAAAGCGACCGACAATTTCGGCGCCGAATGCGTACGCACTGAGCTCGGACGGTGTGTGCGGACCGTCGATCGACCCGGTCAACAAATCGAAATGGCCGGCCGGATGATAGTATCCAAAAAGCGGACCAATCTCGACGCTCGCTTGAGCACGCGCAACGACGGGTGATACACCGACGAGTGCTACCACGATGAGAGCTCTTAGAATTGCGGCGCAATGCAGTCGAACAAAGCACGTTTCCATGGCAAGTTCCGAGGGTGAGAGGTGATTGAATGCGGATGCGCGTGCCAAGAATGCCACCGGCGCAGCGACGAAGAAATCGCAATGGGCCTACTGTCCACGGACATAGTTCGGACGCGAGCCCGCTGCGCTATCTCGCACAACGCACGTGGTAAAGATCGGGCTCGTTGGTCCCGCAACGCGGAACGTGAACGTCGACGATGAAGTCATGCTGATGTCGTCCTGCGCGCCGATTCCCGGCGGAAGTAGCACGAGTTGAAGAATCGAATAGTCAAGCCGCGCGCTGTCGGTCGCGTAGAAGATCTCGCCACTCCCGCGCGGGCCCTCCATCATGCCGGCCGTTTGCAGAGCCGTGCCCGCCTTGCCCGCGACAGCTTCGTACGAGCCAAGCGCAGCCGCCGCGCCCGATGCGTCGAGCAACGTCAACGACACCGAATCGCCGTTAATGCGAACGCTCAAGCTTGGCGGTCGGGGGGAATCGGCCGCTGGCGGGCTGAGATACTTGCTCGGGTCGGAGCCAACCGCGTTCGGAAGCGCTGCTGGCGTGCACATGATAGGGCCCGGAAACCATTGCAAGGCATAGGTGCCGTTGATGGTGCCCGCGTCTGGGGGGAACATCGTGCCGCTGCCGCATCCCACGGCAATGACACTACTCAGAATCACCGCGGTCCACCCTGGTGCTTTCAACAAGACAGTTTGCATGAAACCCCTTCGACTTTGGACGACGACGTCGAACTGAACACCGGGCTCGGGACTTCCCAACACCGATCTATACTCATCGATCAGGTTGCGACACAACGTCGATGAAAGCGTTGGCCGTCGCCATGAACACGATTGTCCCC
>JBDTAE010000189.1:0-4688 GCA_039924785.1 Gemmatimonadaceae bacterium
GGCATCGGCATCGGGTTGCCGATCTTCGATCGCAACCGTGGCGCGATCGCGCAGGCCGAAGCGGAACGTGCACGTGCGGCGGCGGAGTTGACGCTGGCGCAGGTGCAAAGCCAGAATGAGATCGCGCATGCGCTCCGGGAACGCGAGAACGCGCTGTCGAAGGTGGCCCGCGACCGCAGGCTCGTCACGAGCGCAAACACGGTCGTTTCGAAATCCCTAATCGCGTATCGCGAAGGCGCGTCGTCGCTTCCGAACGTTCTCGCGGCCCAGCGAAGCGCTCGCGAAGTCCTCGCGCAGTACATCGATGATCTTGCGAATGCCTGGATCGCCACCGCCGAGCTTCGCGTTCTTGCCCTCTCTCCGTCGCCGAGCTCCCAACCATGAGTCGACGAGCCATCGTCACGCACGTTCGTTCAGGCCTCCTTTGCTTCGCAGCGGTCGCAATCCTTGCGTGCGGCAAGAAGGCGGCAAGCGACGAGCCCACCGGACGCGCAACGGTCCCCGCCACGACCATTGTCGTTACTCCGCAAGCATTCACCGAAACGCTCGGCACCATCGGTAACGTGGTGCCTCGCGCGGGACACATTGCCACACTGAGTGCGCCGGCTGCCGGCCGCGTCGCCAAAATCGAGGTGTCGCTCGGACAATCCGTCACGGCGGGTGAGACGCTGATCGAACTCGATCAGGCGCCGTTCCAATCCGCGCTGCAGAGCGCGCAGGCGGCGCTTACCGCCGCGGATCGCGCGAACGAGCGTCAACAGCGCCTCATCACCGACGGCATCGTTTCACGAAAAGATGTGGAGCAAGCCGCGGCCGACGCGGCGAAAGCGAACGCGGACGCCACCGCGGCGCGACGCACATTGGAGTTATCTACTCTAAGATCTCCAATCAATGGTGTCGTCACGCATTTGTCGGCGACGCTTGGCGCATCGGCAGATCCGGCGCAGCCGCTCGTCGAAATCTCCGATCCGACGGCGCTCGATATTTTGTTCAACGTCACGCCGACCGATGCCGGCCGCGTGCGTCCTGGTGTAAAGGTGCAGCTCAGCGCTGGCCAGACGGAAAGCGGTGAGCGGCTCGGCGTCGGTACGGTGATGAGCATTTCTGGAACGGTCGACTCGGCGTCGCGAAGCGTGTCGGTGCGGGTGCAGGCGCCCACCACGCGGCGCCCCCTGCGAATCGGCGAGACGGTGTTCGGGTCGATCGCGCTGCGGACCAGTCCGTCGGCGATCGTGATTCCAGCCGATGCGCTGGTTCCCGATGGCGAGGCGTACAAGGTCTTCGTCGTCGACGAAGCCGGCACGGCGCATGAGAGAGCTGTTAAGGTCGGAGGTAAGACGAGCGCCGGCGTCGAAGTCACCGACGGGCTCAAGGCGGGCGAAAGGATCGTTACTTATGGAGCCTATGGCGTCCAGGACAGTGCGAAGGTCGTTCCGCTTGGTACGAAGATCGGCGCCGACGATGACGTGAAGGTCGCGAAGGACGCGAAAGACTCCGGCGAAAAATCCGCGAAGCCCGCGGGCACGAAGCCGGAGAAGCCGTGAGCTCGAAACGCTCGCTGTTCTCGCTGCTGTCGGAGCAGCGTCGATTCATCTATCTGGCCACGGCGGTGTTGAGCGGCGCCGGCATTTTGGCCGCGTTTCAGTTGCCCTCCGCCATTTACCCGGAACTTCAGTTCAGCCGGGTGACGGTTGTGGTGCAAGGCAGCTCGCTTGGCTCCCGACAGGTGTTATTCAGTATTTCGCGTCCGATTGAAGAAGCGGTGACGATCGTTCCCGGCGTGACGCGAGTAACGTCACGCTCGATCCGTGGTGGCAGCGAAACGAACATCACGTTCGCGCCGAACACGGACATGACCGTCGCGGTGCAGCGGGTGCAGGCTCGAGTCAATCAAATCAAGAACTCGCTCCCGGCGAACCTCGACCTCGAGATCCAGCAGCTCGCGCCGTCGCTCTTTCCAATCATCTCATACAACGTCGAGGGTGGAGATCCCGCCACGCTGTACGACCTCGCGCGGTATCAGATCCGTCCGATCATCTCACGCGTTCCCGGCGTTGGGCGCGTCGACGTGATGGGCAGCGACGTGCGCGAGATCGAGGTCGTCGCCGATCCGGCGAAGCTCACCGCGCAAGGAATGACGTTCACCGACTTGGCGACTGCCATCCAGTCGTCGACGACGGTTGACGCCGTCGGCCGAATGCCAGAAGACTACCGGCAATACTTGATTGTGACGACCAACGAGGCCCACTCGACGGACGATGTCGCGAACATCGTCGTCTCGCACGGACTGCGCGTACGCGACCTCGCGACCGTAATCGCGGGTACGGAGGATCACGTACGCATCATCGCCGGCGACGGCAAACCGGCGGCTCTGATCAACATCACGCGACAGATTGGCGGCAACACGCTGCAGATTGCCGACAGCGTAACCGCGATCGCCGAGGGCCTCAAGAAAACGTTGCCGCCAGGCGTTACGGTCACGCCGGTGTACGATCAGGCATCGCTCGTTCGCGACGCGGTCAAGTCGGTGCGGGATGCGATGATCATCGGCGCAATCCTCGCCGTCATCATACTGCTGCTCTTCCTGCGGCACGCGCGCATCACGGCGATCAGCGCCTCGTCGATTCCGATCACAATGGCGATTACGGTGGGCGTCATGGCGATGGTGGGCCAGACGTTCAACCTCATGACGCTTGGTGCAATGGCGATTGCGATCGGTCTCGTGATCGATGACGCTGTCGTGATCACGGAGAACATCGTTCGGCACGCGCACCTGCGAACGGAGCGCGGTCTTGCCATCCACGAGGCTGTTCAGGAGTTGATCTGGCCGGTCACCACATCGACGATCACGACGGTCGTCGTCTTTTTGCCGCTGGGGCTGCTCACCGGCGTCGAGGGCCAGTTCTTCAAGGCGCTGTCGATAACGCTGACGATCGCTGTCCTCGTTTCGCTGGTCGTCGCCCTGACGATCATTCCGCTGCTCAGCGAGCGTTTTCTGAACATCGAGGAATTGCAGAAGGACGACGCTCCGGAGAACCGCAGCAACGGGGTGCTTGCCCGTGTCGGTCGGGGCATCGACTCGCTGGCGGATCGCTACGAACGCGCGTTAGGCAGTGCGCTCAGGCATTCACGATGGATCGTGCCGATCGCCGCCGTGCTGATCGTCGCGGGAGTCATCGTTCAACGGATGGCGCCCACGGGATTCCTTCCCGAGATCGACGAAGGCGCGTTCGTGCTCGACTACTGGAGTCCGGGAGGAACGGCGCTCGCGGAGACAGACAGGCAGCTGCACATCGTCGAATCGATCCTTGCGTCGACCCCGGAAATCACCGGCACGTCGCGGCGGACCGGCGCCGAGTTGGGCCTGTTCGCAACCGAGCAGAATCGCGGCGACATTAACGTTCGTCTGAAGCCTGAAGGCGAGCGCGATCGTTCCACCGCCCAAGTGATCGACGAGGTGCGCGGAAAGCTCGCGATGGCGGTGCCGCGTTTGCACGTCGAGTTCGTCCAGATTTTGTCTGACGTGATCAACGATCTCGCAGGAGCGGCTCGTCCCGTCGAGATCAAACTCTTCGGACTCGATCTCAACGCGCTCGAGACATACGCCAACAAGCTTGGGCCAAAGCTCGCGAAGGTCGACGGAGTTGAAGACCTCTTCAACGGGGTCGCCGAGCCGGCCGCTGAAATGGACATGGTGATCAACCAGGCGGAGGCGAATCGCGTTGGTCTCACCCCGTCGCAAGTCGCCGATGCCACGGCGGGCGCGCTACTTGGTGTTCCCGCGGGAGAAGTCCGCCTCGACGACCGTTCGATCGCGGTCCGCGTGCGCGCTCCGGACTCCGTACGGTTCAATCCGCGACAGCTAGGCGCGCTCCCGATCTTCTCGACGCAGACGCACGGCTCGGTGCCGCTCGGCGCGTTGGCGATCTTTCATCCCGTCGACGCGCGCTCAGAGCTGTTGCGTGAAAACCAGCAGCAAATGATCATGATTCACTCTGACCTCGGCGCGCGGTCATTAGGCCCAGTGATGTCGGATGTGAAGGCAGTTCTCGCCGCCAATCCGCCGCCAGCGGGGATTCGGCTCGAGATCGGTGGACAGTATGCCGGCCAGCAGGCGGCGTTTCGCGCGCTCTTGACGGTGCTCGCGCTTGCCGCCGCGAGCGTCGTAGCCGTAATGGTGATTCAGTTTGAGTCGTTTATCGAGCCGCTCGTGGTGTTGGTCGCCGCGCCGTTGTCGTTCGTCGGTGCAATCGGGCTGCTGCTCATCACGGGAACGCCGCTCAACGTTTCATCGTTCATGGGCCTGATCCTGCTTGTTGGCCTCATTGTGAAAAACGGCATCATTCTCCTCGACTTCACGCGTGTGCAGATGCGGGAAAACGGACTGACGCTCGAACCTGCGCTGCGTGAAGCGGCGCGAATTCGTCTGCGTCCGATCCTCATGACCACGTTGTGCACGCTATTCGGTCTACTGCCACTCGCCCTCGGCATCGGTGCAGGGAGCGACATGCAGAAGCCGCTCGCGCTTGCCGTCATCGGCGGCTTGGCACTGTCTACGCCGATCACGCTGTTCGTCGTGCCGACGTTGCTCGTCCTCATTCGGGGAAGAGAACACAAACTGCCGCCGCGCGAGGACCAGCTATTCGGCGCGTGAGTAGCGGGAGTAGTAGCGTCTTCGGACGCTATCA
>JBDTAE010000190.1:0-28232 GCA_039924785.1 Gemmatimonadaceae bacterium
TTCTCCGGCAAAGCAATCCAGCACTCTCGCGCCGTTCTGAAAAGAAAATGATTCAATCGCGTCGGTTCGTGTAGCCAATCGTTCCTGCAATGACTGTATCCGTTGCTGTCGGTATTTCTCCGTCCAATCCGCGTTCAAGCGGTTGACGCCACCGTCGCGCCGAGAGGGACAGGAATAGCAAGACGACGACAACAAAAGCAACAGCAACTGATCTCACGCGGAATTGGACGGAAATAAACGGAATCCACCGTGCGCCGTAAACAATGGATCGCGCATGGTCAGGTTTGGGGTGTTTTTTTACCACGCGGGTCGAGGACCGAGCTCACCTGCCCGAGCGTTGTCACGCACGCGATTTCACGCGTTTGTTGAAATCTTTAGGCGGCATCAACCGTCAGTTATAGCTCACTCGCGGGTCGGCTTTCGCGTATGCCAGATCTGTAATCAGATTCACAAGCACGAAGATCGTGCTCAGGAACAGCACCGTGCCTTGGATCGCTGGCAAGTCGCGACGGGTGATCGCATTCACCACGTACCTGCCAATGCCTGGCCATGAGAAGATCGTCTCCGTGAGAATGCTTCCCGTCAAATACGATCCGAAGTCCAGGCCGAGCACGGTGATCACCGGAATGAGCGCGTTCCGCAGCGCGTGCTTCATCGTCACCATCCACTCGCTGAGCCCTTTGGCGCGAGCGGTCCGCGTGTAGTCCGCGGAAAGCGCGTCGAGCATCGCGGATCGGGTCATGCGCGCCTGAAATGCGATCGACCGCATGCCGAGCGTCACGGCGGGTAGTATCAGAAAACGCAAACCACCATACCCCGATGGCGGCAGCCAACGCAGCGTGACGGCAAACAGCAGAATCAGGAGCAGGCCCACCCAGTACACTGGAAACGAAATTCCGAGATATGAAACGCCGAGCGACAAGCGATCCGCAATTCCGCCCGGTGTCCGCGCGCTCAACACGCCAAGCGTCACGCCGAAGAAGGTCGCGAGCAGCATCGCGGCGCCGGCGAGTTGCAGCGTCTTGGGAAAACGTTCGCGAATGTCTTGCGCGATCGGACGATTGGTGATGTATGATCGGCCGAGGTCTCCCGTGACGACGCTCGCGACGTAGTGACCGAAGCGCTGCGGCAACGGATCGTCGAGATGGAGTTGCGCGCGAAGACGCGAGATCGTCGCCGTGTCGGCGCGCTCGCCGATCATTGCTTCGACCGGATCACCCGGCGCGATGTAGAGCAGCATGAACGCCGCGACCAGCACCCCGAACAACGTCGGGATGGACAGCAGTATCCGGCGGACGACGAATGCCGTCACGGCTTCGCTCGTTGGATCGACACGTCAGTCCAGCGCTGGCCGTTGAAGATCACCGGTGGCACGAAGCCTTTTACCCATGGCTGCACCGCATAGAGCTCATCGTAGAAATACAGATAGACCATCGGCGCGTCGGCGAAGGCGAGCGAATCCGCCTGTCGATACATACGATTGCGCTTCGTTTCATCCAGCTCGCGGCGAGACGCGGTGACCACCGAATCGAACGTCGGGTTCGAGTAGAACGATACATTGCCGCCCGCGCCGCGGTTCGTCGTATGGAGCAACGGAAACAGAAAGTCTTCCGCGTCGGGGTAGTCGGCGTACCAGTCCTTGAGGATCATATCGGTCTGGCCCTTCCGCGCCGCGGCACGCGACGCCGCGGATTCGCGCTGCACGAGCTTCGTGCGAATGCCAACTGCGTTCAGATACGCCTGCACCGTTTCTGCAATGCGCAGATAGATCGGCGTCGTCGGCGTCCACAGCTCGACGTCGATTCCGTTCGGATGACCGGCCGCCGCAAGCAGCTGCTTCGCAAGCGCTGGATCATATCTGTACGCCTTTCGCGTCGTATCGTAGCCGCCGAGCGCGGGAGGAATGACGCCGGCGGCGCGGGTGCCGCGTCCACTGATCAATCGTTCGATGATGCGGTCAATGTCGATGGCGTGATTGATCGCCTGCCGAACGCGCGCGTCGACCAGCGGCCCGCGCGTCGTATTGATGCCGATGTACACAAGCTCGAGCGCGGGGGTCGACATCAGCATCGGCTTTCGACTTTCGTCGGACTCCCACTCGGACGTTTCACTTGGCGGAATCTGCAGCACGTCGACGTTGCCGCTCTCAAACTCCGCGACGCCGGTGCTAGGTTCGGCGATGATGCGCGCACGCAGCGTGTCGGTGAGCGGCTTTGCTCCGAAGTAGTTGTCGTTCTTCGCGAACAGCAGATAGTCGTCGTGCTTCCACTCGACGAGCTTCCACGGACCGCTGCCGATCGGATGTTCGCCGAAATCCGCGGCGGGATGCGCCGGCACCACGGCGGTGACCGGCATCGCCAACATCTTGATGAAGATCGCGAGCGGCTCGACGAGGGTTACGATCAGCGTGGTGTCGTCGCGAACCGTTACGCCCGAGATACTGGTCGCTTTGCCGGCGCTGACGTCTCGCGCGCCTTTGATCGGGAAGAGGAACTGGGCGGCACCGCTCTTGGTTTTGGGATCGAGCGCGCGGGTCCAGCTGTCGGCAACCGATTGGGCAGTGAGTCGCGACCCGTCGCTGAAGGTGACGCTCTTGTGGAGATGGAAGGTGTATATGACGCCGTCGGGGGAGATGTCCCATCGCTCAGCAAGCGCGGGCTCGACCGTGGCGTGCGCATCGAATCGTGTCAGCCCGTCGAACAAATATCCAACGGCGCGGCCGGTCGGAACGTCAGTCGAAAGGGCAGGGTCGAGCGAGCGTGGATCGTATTGATCGCGCGAGTCGATCAGCTCATGACGGGTGTGCGGGCCAGAGGGTCCGCATCCACCGATCATGAGCGAAATCACAAGAACGAGGAGCGGTCGTGTACCTTCCATTGACTCTGGCAAATAGGGGCGAGAACTTACGGTGTTCCGTAGTCAAGCGTCAATCGGATGCGCCCGCCGGAGGCAGTCCCGAGCGGGCGCGTTCTATGTCTAACGCAGGCGGTTGATGCGTCTCCGGTTCGCGCGGGCCTTCAAACACCCAATCTTTTTCGTTGCGGCTGCGCTCGTGACAGCGCTGGCGCCGCGCGCGCGCGCGCAAACCGGTGAAATCGATTGCGACACCGGCGACGACAAGCCGGTTCGTTCGCTGTCGTTCATCGGCAATAAGACGTTCAGCAGCGATTCCCTCGCCACGCGCATTCTAACGACTCCGTCGTCGTTCACGCGCCGCTACTTCCGATTCTTCGGCGCCGAGCGATGCTATCCGGACGTAGGTCTGCAGCCGGACGTGGCGAATCTCAAGCAGTACTATCTCAACAACGGCTTCTACGATACGAAGGTCGATACCATCGTTCGCAAAGGCCCGTCGAACACCGTGGACGTGACCTTCAAGATCGACGAAGGCCTCCCGATGCTGATCGACACGCTCAGAATCACGGGCATCGACAGCGTGAAGGACACGACCGCCGTGCTGCGCGACCTGCGTCTGAAGGTCGGTGGGCGCTTTGGTATCGAGCTCCTCGTCGCCGACATGGATACGATCCAGCGACGGTTGAACAACTCCGGCTACCCGCATGCGGAGGTATACCGGTCGTACAACACGAACCGCGGACAGCATCGCGCGACCGTGGAGCTCGAGGTGATCTCAGGCGTGTTCACGCGGTTCGGCGAGATCAAGGTCACCGGCACCAGCGTGCGCAACGGTCCGCTCGAGATCAACAGCAACGTCGTGCGGCGTTTGATTGGATTTCGTCCGGGTGACCGATACGCGGACAACACGCTGTCGAACGCATCGCGCAGTCTCTACAATCTCGGCACGTACCGACACGTCGGCATCACCGTCGACACGACGTTCGCGCATGGTGATAGCGTCGCGGACGTGATCGTCGATCTGCGCGAAGACTACATGCGCGAGTACAGCCAGGAAGAAGGATGGGCGATTCTGGACTGCTTTCGGGCCACCGCGCAGTACACAGACAAGAACTTTCTCGACAACGCCCAGCGGCTCGAGCTCACCGGCCGCGTGTCGAAGATCGGCTACGGAGCGCCGACCAGATACAGCGGGTTGAGAAATCTCTGTTACACGCCGTACCTCGACCGCGACAGCATCGCGAGCTCCAAGCTGAACTATTACGCGGGGGCAACCCTGCGGCGTCCCACGCTATTCGGCACGCACTGGGTGCCGTCGTACTCGGCATATTCGGAGCGGCGCGGCGAGTACGAGGCGTTTCTGCGGACGACCTACATCGGTCTCGAAGTGGCAGCCACGCGCACCCTCGGCCTGGGTATTCCGTTTCGCGCGGCCTACACGGCGGAGTATGGACAGACGATCGCCCAGCCCGCCGTGTTGTGCGCGCTCTTTACAACGTGCGATCCGGCGGCGCAGGCCGACGCGCAACGCAAGCTGCCGCTGGGCGTGGCGAGCGTCGGCGTGCAGCGAATTCGCACGGACGACAATCTCGAGCCGACCCGCGGGTATGTGCTGAGCGGCGAGGTCCGAGGAAGCTCGCATCTGCTGGCCTCGGATCGATCATTGGAGTTCTTGAAGACCACCGGGAACGCGCAGTGGTATCATCGCGGTCCGGGCAACAGCGTGCTCGCGCTTCGCGTCGGCGGCGGACTGATCAGCCACAACGGGTCCAAGCTTCCTCCGCCACAGGAGCGACTGTACGCCGGCGGGGCGACGAGCGTGCGCGGTTACCAGCAGAATGAGCTCGGGCCGGTGGCGTATCTCCTCGATCCGACGCAGTTCGTGATCGACACGCTGGCGAATGGAGATCTGACGTACGTCGCGAAGCCGGACGCGGGCGCCAAGCGAACGATTCCCCTTGGAGGCAATTCGCAGTTCGTGTTCAGTGCGGAGCTGAGAATTCGCGACCCATTTTTCCCTGATCTGTTCGAGTACGTCCCGTTCATCGACGGGGGACAGGTGTGGACGCAGACCGAGCGGCGCAGTCTCAACCTCGAGCGTCCCTCGGTCACGCCTGGTCTCGGTCTCCGTATCTTTTCACCCGTGGGGCCCATTCAGGCGAACGTTGGGTACAACCCATACCGGTTGCGAGGCGGTCCCGCGTATTTCGCCACACCGGTGGACCAGAATTCGACGTTGGCGCCGCTGGTGTGCGTGACGGCGCCCGGAGTGACTCCGTTGCCGGTGCACGTCGTGAACGGCCAGCTGCAGCAGGATATCGCGGCGTGCCCGAACTTTGTGCCGTCTAAATCGTCAAGCTTCTGGTCGCACCTCCAATTCACTCTGTCCATCGGTACCGGCTTCTAGGATGTCGATCGGCTTTGGGCTGCTGGTCTACGTTGCCTTACTAGTTCTGGTATGGCGCGCCATCCGGAGAAGCCGGATGACGCGGCGTGGTTTGGTGGCGGTCGTGAGTGCCTTGGTGTTGTTCAATATCGGAGTGGCAGCGGTCTTTGCCGTCTATCTGGTCACCGGCACGACCCGCGGGCGCGAGCAACTTCGCTCACTCATCGTGCCGATCATCGCGAGCAGGGTGCACGGCGGCTCGATCTACATCGGGCATCTGAGCGGCAGTCTCATCACGAACATCACGATCGACAGTCTCGCCATTCGTGACAAACGCGGGGAGCTGCTCGTGAGCACGGGGCGCGTGACGGTCGCGTACAACCCGCGCGACTTGATGGATCAACGAGTCTTTATCACGCGCGCAGATATCGAGCACCCGTACGTGCATTTGATCGAGCACGAGACGGGAAAGTGGAATTTTCAGGAGATTTTCGCGCAGCCGCCGTCGACCACGCCAATCGTTCCGCAGAACATCAAATCGCGCAGCCTCGGCGACTACATCGTCGTCGATTCGGCGCACACGCGAAACGCGTCGTTCATCATGACGCTGCCGTGGCACCCCGACGATACGCTCCACGGCGCCGCGCGGGACAGCATCATCAAGCTGCATTTGACCCAGCCGGAAAGGGCCGTCGTGAAAACGTTCGACGGATACGGGCGTGTGTACGCCTGGACGAACGCGAAGGCATTTCTTACGCACGCCCGGCTCGCCGATCCGGATAGCGACAAGAAGTATGGCCAGCGGTTTCTCGTCGATTCGTTGGCCGCGGACGAGTTCGAGCCGACGTTCAAGTTCCGCTCCGTGCGCGGCGACATCCGCAAGCTCGGCGATTCGCTTTGGTTCGAGATTCCTCATTTCGACATGCCGGCGTCGACGGGCACCGGAAAAGGAAAGGTTTGGTGGGGGAGCGATCTGCCGGTGCGGTACGACATCGCGATCCACGGAGACAGCGTCACGCTCGACGACGTGAACTGGGTCTATCCCACCCTGCCGAAAACGGGCGGCGGCACGCTCGACCTGCTCATCAAGAACAGTTGCACGTGCACTGATCGGAAGCAGCTCGACATCATCGATTTCAAGCTCGCGAACATGGATGTGCGCAGCACGAAGTCGCATCTCACCGGGACGATGACCTTCGCCACCGGTGCGCCGCTGCTGCTCGTACAGAATGTCGATGTGAAGGCCGACCCGGTCGACTTCGAGTTGTTGCGAACGATCAACGGCAAACCCTATCCCGAGGATTGGCAGGGAAGGCTCACGGGCACCGTAAAGGCGCGAGGCGGTCCGCTCACGCACTTCTTCGTCGACGACGCCCGCGGGTCATTCGACGACGCGCACGTGTCCGGCGCGGTGTCTCGCTTCTCGGCAAAGGGTGAGCTCGACATTCTGTTTCCGGCGTTCACCGCGTTCCACAGTTTCAACGTCGACGTCGCGCAGCTCGACATGCGCACGGTCGAGTTTCTCTTCCCGAAGTTCCCCAAGATTCACGGACTCATTTCCGGAACTGCGACGCTCGACTCGTCGTGGCTCGACGTGCGATTCTACAACGCGAACGTCTTTCACACCGACGGCCCCGGCGATCCGTCGCACTTCACCGGCAGCGGTCGCATCACGTATGGCGACCTGATGGTGTATGACGTCGCGCTCAATGCCGAGCCGCTGTCGCTGACGATGGTCGCGAAGTCGTTCCCGAATCCGTTGCGCGGCCTGTTCAGCGGACCGTTCCGCGCAAAGGGCACGACCCCCGATCTCGAGACCAGCTTTTCACTCCAGGGCGATGCGGGCAAGCTCACGTTCGACGGTCATCTCAACATCGACTCCGTCGGATTCGGCGCCCACGGCCGCGGAGATTTTGCGTTGCTTGACCCGGCGATGTTGTTAGAGAATCCGAAGATCCCTGCCGGAACCTTCAGCGGCCATTACGACGTCGACGCCGCGGCGGTGACCATGGCCGATCTTCACGGGACCGCGAACGTCGACATCGAGAAGACCGACTTCGACAGCGTGAAGGTCTACCCGTCCTTTGCGCACCTCAAGTTCGGCGACGGGCGGATGAGCATTGTCGACTCGGTGTTCGTGCAGACGGCGGCGGGCACGTTCATCGCCAACGGCGCACTCGGCCTGCCCAAAGGCCAGCGCGATTCGCTGCGGTTCACCTTCGCGCTCGACTCGCTCGGCGGACTTCGGCGCTATATCTCGAATCCCGATACGACGCGACTGGGCGCCGCGGCGACGCTGCCGGATTCGTTGTCGGGCGCGCTGACGGTGAGCGGCGTGGCAGCGGGAACGCTCGATTCGGTGAACGTCACTGGCCGAGTGAACGGATCCAACCTGTACTTCAATCACGAACGGGGCGAGGAACTGTCGGCGCGTTTCAACATCACTGCGGCGGGTCCCTCGGTGTTCGGCGCCGTCGACGTGAGCGTCGATACCGTGACGCTCGCCGGTGTCGCGCTCGACACTATCGGAGCGATCATCCAGTTCGGAGATCAATCGCACGCCCGGTTCTCCGCGGGTGCGCACAGCCAGAACGGTCCGTCGGCCGCGGTAGCAGGCGGTTGGACAAAGAATGCCTCAGGTTCGCAGACGGTTGTCGTCGATTCGCTCGGTCTCGCGATCGGTGACGCTCGCTGGCATCTCACTGCGCCGGCTACGGCGACCGTCGACAGCACTGGCTCACGGGTCGACTCATTGGTACTTCGCAATCGAGACAGCGCGTCGATCGCGATCTCGGCGAACATTCCGAATGCGGGCGCGGCCGCCGGGCTCATTCGCGCGTCGAAGCTTCCGCTCAAAGATCTTGGCGTTCTCGCGCAACTGACGGACACGTTGACGGGGGTCGCTGATGTCAACGCGACGATTTCTGGAACCAAGGCAATTCCGCAGCTTGTCGCAGACGCGACGCTATCCTCGGTGAAGTGGCGTGGCGTCGACATCGATCGCGTTACGTCCGGCGCGACCTACAAAGACGATCGCTTCAATGCGAATCTCAGTGTGCTCCGCGGTGGCCAAACCGCCGTTGCGGCGTACGCGTCGCTGCCGATCGAGTTGACGCTTCCGCTCAAGACAAAGTGGCGCAACGACACGATCAGCGGCTTCGTGCGCGCCGACTCGGCGGACCTGTCGATCGTGCAGACCATCATTGGACCGAGTGTGAAGTCTGTCTCGGGGCGTTTGTCCGCGCATCTCGACGCGACAGGCACCGAGCGAGCGCCCGTGCTGACTGGCACAGCGTCGATCACCAACGGCTCGGCGCAGGTCGTTCCCGCGGGCGTCACGTTCTCCGAGATCAGCGCGCATTTCACGGGGGGACGCAACGCCGACGGCAAGGACAGCATCTCTGTCGATTCGCTCGTGGCGACGACGCGCGACAAGAATACGCCCACGGGCCATGCCCGCATCAACGGGTGGATCAAGGACGTTCTCGCGAGCAGCGGCGATCCGTCCTTCTCGCTCGCGCTCGGCGCCGACCAATTCCACGCGTACGACAAACGCTCGATTGCCGACGTGTATTTCTCGACACCGACTCGATCGGATTCGATCCAGCTCAAGGGCTCGGTGACCTATTCGACGCTGACCGGCGCATTGCGGGTCGATCGCGGCGCGCTGTTCCTCGCCGACCGCGACCTTGCGCGCAAACAAGGCGTACTCTTTCAGTCAGCCAATGATTCCTCCAGCGGTAGCGGACGCGCCGCTTCGGCGACGCTCTCCAAGCTGATGACGAATCTGCAAATTCAATCAGTGCCGGTCACGCTCGGCAACGATGTTCGTTTGCGGTCGAAGGACGCGAACGTTCGGCTGGTCGGCGAGCTGCAGCTCGAAACGCAGACGAAGACGTCGACTCGTTCGCTCGACAACGAAGTCCTCGTTCCGCGGCTCGGTCTCACCGGCACGTTGTTGACACAAAACGGCACCTACAACCTGAACCTCGGCGTCGTGCAGCGGGAGTTTCAGGTGCTGCAGGGCGGCACGGTGACCTTCGATGGACCGCCGGAGAATCCGAGTCTCGACATTACCGCTCGATACCAAGTCAAACAGGTTCGTGACCTCGCGATCGACGTCAAACTGCAAGGCCGTTTAATTCCATTTCCCGGGATCTATTTCAGCAGCAACGCGGACTACGCGATCTCGACTTCGGACATCATCAGCTATTTGCTCACGGGAAGTCCGGGCTTTGATTTCGGCGCGAACGCGGGTACGTCGCAAATCCTTGCGTCGGTGCTCGCTCCAACGGTCAGCGCGCTGGCCGCGAATCAGTTGCGAGGGAGCCTCGGACCGTGGGTCGATGTGTTTCAGCTTCAATTCGCGCAGGGAAACACGAACGGTACGGCATCGGGATCCGGCTTCAACCTGAATGGAACGACGATTGGCGCAGAGAAGCAGTTCGGAAACAACGTCTACGTGAGTATCAATACGGGGTTTTGCCAGTTCACGAATAACAGTCCGACGTTCAATCCGCTGACTGGCGTGGGCGCCAAGGTCGAGTATCGTTTCGACCCGCGGCTGTCGTTCAAGGTCGCATACGATCCGTCCACGCAATCCCGCTGCGGCTCGTCGCAAGCGCTCTTCGAGCTCGCGCCCACGCCGCACAACTTCAGCTTGTCGTTCTCGCACGCGTGGCGCTTCTGATCCACCGGGTCATCGTCATCGCGAATCCCGCGTCGCGCCGAGGCAGTCATTTCGCCGAGCGAGCCCGGAAATTGTTTGCGCGCCGCTCGGTGGAGTGTGACATCGTCTTCACGGAACACGCGGGGCATGCTGCAGAGTTATCGAAGCACCACGCGGCGCACTATGACGCCGTGTTCGTTCTCGGGGGCGACGGCACCGTAATGGAAGTGGCGAGCGCGTTGTGCGGCGCGGATACGCCGATCGGCGTGCTCGCCGGCGGCACCGGCAACCTGCTTGCGCGCGCCTTGGGAATTCCGCTGAACATTCAACGCGCGATCCCTGCACTGCTCGACGGCAATGTCATCGAAATCGACCTCGGCCGTTTTGAGTCCGGCAAACATTTCGCGATCGCGGCCGGCGTTGGCATCGACGCATCGATGGTCGCCGAGACGCCGGCGTGGATGAAGCGACGTCTTGGCGTGCTCGCGTACACACTGGTCGCCACGCGGGCAGCGCTGCGAGCGGTGTTGACGAGGAGATACTTTCAAGTCCGAGTCACCATGGACAGCGTCGTTTACGAGCGGCAAGCGGCCGCCGTGATCATCGCGAATTTCGGCGCCGTGCTCGGCGATCGATTGACGCTCGGTCCAAACATTGACCCGAGCGACGGCCGTCTCGACGCGTGCGTCTTCTCTCCGGCTACGCTTTTCGATGCGCTGAGAATCATGTGGCGTATCATTCGGGCAGATTTCCGCGCCGATCCTTGCATGCTGTACTGTCCAGGCGCCCAAGCGCGTGTTGAAACAACCCCTTCACTGCCGTGGCAGGCAGACGGAGAAATGATGGGCATGACGCCATTCAGCGTTATCGCAGAGCCGCGCGCCGCGCGATTGCTCGTCCCGCGCGCAACATGAGCGAGACCGCGGACGCCGGCCCGCTCTGGAGCGCGATTGTTCGCGTGGCAATTGCGTCGATGCATGCAGAGCCGCGGATCTCGAGCCCGATGACGTCGCAACAAGTCGCGGGTCATGCCGTTGACGTTCTCGAAGAATCGGACGAGTGGGTTCGCGTGCGCGGCGAGGACGCGTACGAAGGATGGATGCACACGGGCGTTCTCGCGCGCGCTCCACAGCCCTACGCGCGCGGCAGCCGACAATTCCCACGCGTATCGCTCGGCTGCGTGACGACCACCGCCAACGGCGGACGACGAGCGCTGCCGTTGCTTGCGCTGCTCGCGCCCGAGGAAATTGTGAAGTCGGGAGAGGCGGTCGAGGCGAACCGCATGCCCGAGCGATTTCCGTTCGATGCGGGTTCGATCGTCGCGACGGCGCAGGAATACTTTTCAGGCACGAGCTACCTCTGGGGCGGCGTCACGCCATGGGGAGCGGACTGCTCGGGTCTCGTCCAAACGACGTTCGCACTGCATTCGCTCGCCTTGCCGCGAGACGCATGGCAGCAGGCAGAAACCGGAACGGACGCCGGATCGAACGAAGCCGCGCTGCGCTCGCTGCAGCCGGCCGATCTCGCGTTCTTCTCTGACCGCGACGACCGGCGCATCACGCACGTCGCCATCGCGCTCGGCGATCGGCGCCTCGTCCATTTGGCGCTGGGACGAGGTGGGTATTCGATCGAACGCTTGGATGATTCCAGCGACCGCTATGTGAATCGTCTCATTGAACGTTTCGTACACGCGCGCCGGTTGTTCTAGCTCAGCTCATCAACCCGCTGACCGGCATCGCGGCCGCCGACCGCACGTGAACGCCCACGTCGCGCGTGTGCGCGCCGTCGATCGCGATGGCCATCGTGTACGCGCCGAGTGTGTCCATCGGAAGGTCGAATTGGGCAATGAGCGGCAAGTCCATCTCCGCGACGCCCGGCGGAGGCGCGCCGACGTTCAGGTCGCCCGTGCTGCTCCATAGCTCGTTGCCGCTTGGGCTGAGCCAGCGAAAGCCGACTGTGTGCGTGCCGGTATCCGTGTTGGTGCCCTTGAGATGCACGACAAGATGCGCGCGCGGGTGCACCGCGGGGAGCGACGCCACCTGCAGCGCATCGAAGACGCCGAGGACGTTGAGCTTTCCTTCCTGCGACAGGTTCGCCGCGTCGGCGAATAATGCGAAAGAGACATACATCCCGGAACATAGACAGGGTCACGGCTGCGCGTCTACTTTCCCTCCATGGCATCAACGCTCGACAAATCGGAGACGCCCGGCCACGCGCAAACGCGGCCGGGCGTTTGGCTCACGGAAGCAGCGCTGGTACTCATGGCGCTCATCTGGGGAGTCAATTTCAGCGTCGTGAAATTCGGAACGACGCTCGTCGAGCCGTTGGCGTACAACGGTGTTCGCGTCACGCTGGCGGCGGTGCTGCTCCTCGCGATCGTCTCGGTATCGTCGCTGCCGTTTCCGCCCAGGAAAACGATCCTGTCGCTCATGGCGCTCGGCGTGTTGGGCAACGGCGTGTATCAGTTCTTCTTCGTCGAAGGTATCGCGCGGGCGAGCGCGAGTGACTCCGCGCTCGTTGTCGCGGCATCGCCTGCGTTCATCGCGATCATCGGTCGCATGCGCGGCGTCGAGCACATTCAACGGCGCGTGGTGATGGGTATCGCGCTCTCGATCGCCGGAATCGCGTTCGTCGTCATAGGCACCGCGAGTGACCCGCGCGGCGCGTCGACGCTCCTCGGCGACCTGCTGGTCCTCTGCGGATCGCTCGCGTGGGCGGTATATACGGTGCTGCTGCAGCCGCACACTGAACGTGTTCCGGGTTTGCAACTCTCCGCGTTCACCATGGCGGGCGGCGCGCTGATGCTACTCGTCGTCGCGTCGCCCGCGCTGCTTCGAACCAACTGGCACGCGGTTCCGCCGCTCGCCTGGGCGGCCATTGCCTACAGCGGCTTTTTCGCGCTCGTGATCGCATATCTGTTCTGGTATCAGGGCGTGCGTGTGATCGGACCAACACGCACTGCTGTGTTCTCGAATTTGCAGCCCGTGGTCGCGATGCTGGTTGCGTGGATGGCGCTCGGCGAAAAGCCCACGCCGTGGCAGATCGTCGGCGCCGCGGCAATCATGGGCGGACTTCTTTTGACCCGATCATAGAATTGTGAAGCTCGTTCTGTTCGATATCGATGGCACCATCCTGCTCACCGACGGCGCGGGCAAGCGCGCCATTCACCGCGCGTTGATCGATGTGTTCGGCGGCGCCGGCCCCGAAGACCATCGCTTCGACGGAAAGACCGATCCGCAAATTGTGCGCGAGCTGATGCGTCTCGCCGGGCATGCGGACGACCATATCGATGCCGGCATGGCGAGATTGCTCGACACGTATGTCGGTTATCTGCATGAAGAATTGCGGGTCGGCGCGGCCGGCGTCGAAGTGATGCCCGGCGTTCGCGAGCTGATCGACGCGCTCGCCAATCGCGACGACGTGATCCTCGGACTGGTTACCGGCAATCTCGAAGCCGGCGCGCGCGCGAAGCTCGAGGCGGCAGACATCGACGTCTCGCGCTTTCGAGTCGGTGCGTACGGGTCCGATCACGAGACACGCGGCGAGCTACCCGCGGTTGCGCAGCAAAGAGCGAAACAGCAATTGGGCGCGGACATCACGGGCCGAGATGTCGTCGTGATCGGAGATACCCCGGCCGATCTGTTGTGCGGAGCCGGAATTGGTGCCAGCGCGATCGGTGTCGCGACGGGGCACTACTCGGTTGACGATCTAAAGAAGTATCCGGCGCTTGCCGTGTTCGAGGATCTGTCCGCCACGGACGATGTTGTGCAAACGATTCTTTCGTCGCACCAATCCACGAAGTCGCGCGGATAGATTCCCGGCATGACCGATCGCTCTCACACTCCGGTTACGGTTGCCGCCACGCGAATCGGTCGCACCAACCTCGGCGAGGCGACGATCGCGGTCGAGGACGGTGCACTGTGGATTGCCGTTCGAGAAACCGCGGAGCCTCCCCTGCGCATCGATCTGTCGACGATCGAGGCGGTCACCGTCGAGGGGAATGAAGTCACGCTTCCCCTTCGGGGCGGAACGCGGTTGACGTTCGAGTGCGCATCGCCGGTTGAAATGCGCGACGCGCTTCTCGGCGCGTGTCGCACGCTGCCGGAATTGACGAGCGCATTGCGCACGCTCGGATCGCGCAGAGGAAATCGAAGCGTTCGCGCAGTGGCACCTGAAGAGCAACGACGCTTTTTTGCCCCAATGCTTCGCGCGCGTCGTGAGGCCGGTGAATCACTCACGGCGGCGGCAACCATCGCTGCGTTCGACGCATCCGCACTCGTCGAGTCGACGCACCGCGCGCTCAAGGGATTCGCCGAGCAACGGTTCGCAGTGGTTGGACCTTCACGTCGCGCCCTCGAAGCCGAGTTGTTCGACGCGAACGAGACGCTCGACGCCGCGTATGAGCGACTGCGCGACGCAGGGGCCGCCGCACGGACTTCGGTCGACGATTTGAGCGCGTGGAGAACGTGGGCCGGCATGCTGCGCGCAACGTTCGAGGCGGCCGACCGCACGTGGCTGCTCGTCGACGCCGTGCTCGAAGCGACGCCGATTCCGGTCGACAAAGCGAACGTCAAGAAGGCTCAACAGCAAACTCTAAAAAGACCATGATCGTTGGCATCGGCGTCGACGCAGTCGACATCGCACGCATCGATCGCATGTTCTCGAACAACCGCGAGCGCATGATGCAGCGGTTGTTTACGGAAGGCGAAATTGCGTTTCTTGCAACGAAGCCGATGCCGACGCAACACATGGCGGTTCGGTTGGCGGCCAAGGAAGCCACGTTCAAGGCGCTCGCCGGAAACGAGCTAGCGCGGCATATCGGCTGGCGCGACATCGAGACGGTGAATCGAGCCGACGGATCGCCGGAAATCCGCCTCCACGACCGTGCTGCCACGCGGTTCGCAGAACTGCAGGCGACGTCGATCCACGTGTCGCTCAGCCACAGTGCCGCGACCGGCGTCGCCGTCGTAATCGTCGAGCGCTAAGCGACTTACGCCACAGGACTCCACCCGTGCCGGTAATTCCGATATATTCCCTCGGCAATGAACTTTCGAGCCAGTCTGGGCTGTGTTTTCGCATTGCTCGCCGGTTGCGCGGCGCACTCCCGCCTCGGGGCGCAGGAGCACCCCGCGCAGCGCGTCGCGAACATTGTCAGCGTCGCCATTGAGGAATACGCGAAGGGCATCGACGCCAAGGGACGGCTGATCTCGAACGACGAGTATCAGGAAGCCGTCGGTTTCCTGAAGGACGCGCGGGCGTCCGCGGTTCGACTTCCCGGAGATCGATCGAATGCCGCCCGCGCCGTGCTGGATTCGATCATCGCAGCGGTCGACAAGAAGGCGCCCCCCGCGGCGCTCGTCACGCTCAACCAGCATTTTTCCGCCGCGCTGGGGAGCGAAGCCGCGCTCGCGCTGCCGACGAAACCAATCAGCTTGGCCGAGGGTGAGAAGCTCTACACGACGACCTGTGCGTCGTGCCACGGCGTGCGCGGATTGGGCGACGGTCCGGCGGGGAGGGCGTTAACGCCAAGGCCGCCGGCGATTGGCACGTCGGCGGTCATGGCGTCGGTCACACCAGCGATGATGTTCCGGAAAATGTCCGTGGGCGTCGTTGGCACGGCGATGCCCGCGTTTGCTTCGACGATGACGGCGGAACAGCGCTGGAACGTGGTCGCATACGTCGGAACGCTCCGCACCACGCCGGCGCAGGTTGCCGAGGGTGAGGGGCTCTACACGCAGAGTTGCGTCGGGTGTCACGGGTCGGCCGGCGTTGGCGACACACCGATCGCGCGCGGCCTGAGCAGACTTCCGCCCGAATTGGGTTCGTTCGCCTGGCAGGCGGAGCGCAGCGATTCCGAGCTCGTTCGCGCGGTGTCGCTTGGCACGCCGGGAACGCCGATGCCTCCCGCCAGCGAGCTCACGCCGTCGCAGGTGCAGAACGTCGCCGCATATCTGCGTACGTTCCCGATGCGCGACCGCACGGTGGCGCTGAAGGGTCAGTCCGCGTCCGACACGACGTCGCCGACGCTTGCCGGCCGTTCCGCGCTCTTGCTGCTCGATCAGTCGCTCACCGCGGCGAAGAACGGGCGGTCGACGGACGCCGCGGACGCCGCGTTCGACGCCTACATCGCGTTCGAGCCGATCGAAACGCCCGCTCGTGCGCGCGATCCGGGCGTGGTCGCTTCGATGGAACACCTATTCGCGAACTTCAAAGGCTCGGTAGTTGCCGGCGATCTCCGCGGCGCCGAGCGGGATCGCGACGCGATTGAAGCGAACATGTCGAAGGTCGTCGAGCTCACGCGGCCGGCGGGCAGCGCGTCCGAGGCATTTTTTCAGAGTTTGCTCATCATCCTCCGCGAAGGCTTCGAGGCGATTCTCGTCGTCGGCGCCGTCGTGGCGTTCCTGCTGAGGACTGGTCATCGCGAACGACTACGCTCAATCTGGGTCGGCATCGTGCTCGCGCTGCTGGCGAGCGGACTCACGGCCGTCGTGCTCCGCACGGTTCTCCACGCGATTCCCGCCAGCCAGGACATCATCGAAGGGCTGACGCTGCTCGTCGCCGTCGGCGTGCTCTTTTCCGTCAGTTATTGGCTCATCTCGCGCGTCGAAGCGGCGAAGTGGCAGCAGTTCATTCGCGAGAAAGTGAACACTGCGCTCGATCAGGGCGGCGGTCGCGCACTCGCGTTCGTGGCGTTTCTCGCCGTCTATCGCGAGGGCGCCGAGACCGCGTTGTTCTATCAGGCGCTCTTCAACGAAGGCACGCACGCCGCGCTGCCGATCTCGCTGGGCATCATCGTCGGGTTCGCCGGCCTCGCCGTCATCTTCACGCTGTTCTACAAGTTCGGGGTGAAGATTCCGCTGCGGCCGTTCTTCGGGGTCACGAGCATCCTGCTTTACTACATGGCGTTCGTCTTCATGGGCAAGGGCGTTCGCGAGTTGCAGGAAGGCAACGCGATTCCAATTACGCTCATCCCGGGATTCCCCACGGTCGAAGCCCTGGGACTGTATCCGACGTGGGAGACGCTTCTCGCGCAGCTATTGCTCGTGGCGCTGCTGGTGTTTGCGCTGGCGAAAACATTCTGGCCGAAACGCTCGGTCTCGTTGCCGACCGTCGCCGCCGAAGCCCCCGCCGCCGCGACGGTTCTCGCGCACGTCGAAGGGCTTCGCGCGGAGAACGAGCAGCTCAAGGCGAGGCTCGCGGCCCTCGAAGCCGCCGTCACAAAAAGCTAAAACGACCGACGGCGGGCGTGTCGCCGGACGTCGGTCGTGTCAGTCGGCCTTGTGGCTCAGGCGGGAAGGGGCGTCGCTCTCACTCCGGGCCGGCCCGGCCCAGGCTCGTTCCGCAGCGCCATGATGGCGACGCCCGCGACGACGATGCACAACGCAATCACCTGCGCCGCGCTGAGCGAGAAGAACAGCGCAAAACGATCGTCCTTGGCGCGGAAGAACTCGATGATGAACCGCTCGATGCCCGCCAGCACGCAATACGCGCCGAACAGCCAGCCCTCGGCATGCTTGTGGTCGCGAATCCGCCACAGGATAACGAACATCATGAATCCTAATAGTACTTCTATTAACTGTGTCGGGATGACGGACACGACCTGAGCGGGATCCATCCCGGCGGCAAATTGGACGTGGAAGTCGTGCGTCATGTTCGCGACGGTGGAGGCAGGCGCGCCCTGAGGAAACGCAACAGCGAGCGGTCCGCTGTACGGCCGGCCGTAGTCGTCGCCCACGGCCCAGCATCCCGTGCGACCGATCGAATAGCCCGCGGCAATCGCCAAACCCGCGACGTCGGCGAAGCGCACGAACGACAGCTTCTTCGCGCGAATCACGATGAAACACAGCACCACCGACCCGATGAATCCGCCCCAGAAGACGAAGCCGCCGCGGCTGAGCAGATCGTGCCAGTCGTGGGTGATGACGATGACATAGTAGAGCTTTGCCCCGAGCATCGTGCCGACGAGCGCGGCGAAGAGCACGTCGCTCACCGCCGCCGCTTCGACGTCGTGCCCGCGCCGGGCCAGTTCCCGCTCCGTGATGATTTGCGAGATCAAGAATGCGAGCAGCACCGCGAGCCCAAAGCCCGTAAGATTGAACCCGCCGATGCCGAACTGAAACGGGTGGTGCACGATTGGCGAAGAGGCGAGCATCATGCGGCGACGAGTCCGGGAATGGGCTGAGAAGCGAAAGCGTTGAGGTCGAGCATCGACCGCTCGCCCCGTTCGAGATGAAATAGCCCCGCGCGCGCGATCATCGCCGCGTTGTCGGTGGCCAGTCGCGCCGAGGGGGCAAATACCCCAACCCCGAGCGGAGAAAAGCGTTCCCGCATGGCGGCCACGAGCGTACGGTTGCACGCAACGCCACCGCCGAGCACGACGCGCTCGCGCCGGCATTGCTTGACGGCGCGCGCGGTTTTTTCAACGAGCGTCTCGATGAGCGCATCCTGAAACGCACGGGCAATTCTCCCGCGCTCGGCGTCGACGTCCGACGCCTTCACCGCATTGAGCACGGCGGTCTTCAGGCCGCTGAATGACAGATCGTAGAAGTCCGGATCGCTCGGCGTCTGATTGCGGCGAAGCATCGGCCGCGAAAAACGGAACGACCCGCCGTCGCTCGCGCTGTCCTTCGCGATGCGTTCAATGTGCGGTCCGCCCGGATAGGGCAGGCCGAGCAGTTTGGCGACTTTGTCGAATGCCTCGCCGGCCGCGTCGTCGCGTGTTTTGCCGAGCAGACGGTATTTCCCCCATTCCTCGACGTCGAGCAACAGCGTATGTCCCCCCGACACGAGCAGCGCGGTGAACGGCGGAACCGCGTCGCGATGCTCGATGGCGGTCGCGAACAAATGGCCTTCCATATGGTGGACGCCGAGCACGGGCAGTCCGCGGGCGAACGCGAATGCCTTCGCGTAGCTGACACCGACGAGCAGCGCTCCAACCAGACCCGGCGCATTCGTCACCGCGACAGCGTCGAGGCCGTCGTCGCCGGCGTCGGCTAGTGCCTTCTCTACCACAGGCACGATCGCCGTGAGATGCGCGCGAGACGCGATCTCCGGCACGACGCCGCCGAAGATGCGATGCACATCCTGCGACAAAATGACGAGCGACTTCATCACGACGTCGTCGCCGCTGCCGTGGAGCACGGACGCGGAGGTCTCATCGCAGGAAGTCTCTATTCCAAGAATTCGCATTACGGACGAGTCGGCCGGTTTGGCGTGGCCATGAGATCGAGTTGAACCTTCACCTGGGTCGGCCGTGCGCGCACGCCGGGGCCGAGCGCGGCGGTGTCGATGTCGATGAGGTGCGGCAGGGAATCGGGGTACGGCAGCGTCGCTTTCACGGTACGCACGGAAGATATTCCGAGAATGACATGTCGTGGACCGCTGATCTGAACACTATCGGGCTCGAAGCGCGGTTGCAGGGGACCGGGCCACTGCGTCGTTGACACCTCGACGGTCGACCGGATCGGGACCTTCCGCGTCAATGTCGATTCGAAGCGAAGCGTGAGGCTGCGTGGTTGAATGTCGCGCACGACAGCTTCGACGCCCGGGGGAAGGATCACGTCTTCGGGACGGAGGTCCAGGACCAGCGTGTCGGGCGCGTCGGCCGTGATCTGTCGACGCACCACGGGCGGGGTCGTCGTCAGCTTGATGAGCTGATTCGGAGACCCGGCGACGATCGCTTGCAGTTGCGGAATTCCTTCTCGTAACACGAGAGAACTGTCGAGCACGGGCGCGAACCGCACCGGCACCAACTCGATCTCGGGCTCTTTCGCATGTACGACGAACCAAAGCACGACCGCGAGAAATACGGCGGTGGCCTTGAGTGCGAGTCGTTGCGAGAATGCGGCGATTACTCGGCGCTGGAATGAGCCCGCCGGGCGCGGGGCCGGAGAATTGACCATTTGCTCTCAGCGACGAGCGCTATCGACCGCCCTGGGGTCGGCGGGGACCACAAGGCGTGCCGACGCAGTAGTATCTCCAACCGCGCGCGGCGTCGCGATGCCGAGGAGTTGCGCGATCAGCGCGCGATTGCCTTGCGAGGACCAGTCGTCGGGCCCGAGCCACTTGCGGCGAATCGTGCCTTCGCGGCCGATGATGAACGTTTCGGGATACCCGGCGGTCTGATAGCTCGCCTCGATTGCACCGGCCGAGTCATGCAAGATCTCGAATGTGAGTCCGAAGTTGTTCGCGAACTTTCTGATCGAGTCTTCGCTGACGTAATCGTCGATACTCACCGCGACGAGCTTGAGCCCCTTATCGCCATACGCCTTGTACAACGCCTGCAGGCTCGGCAACTCGGCGCGGCAGGGCGGACACCATGTCGCCCAAATGTTCAGGAGCACGACCTGACCTTTGTAGTCGGCGAGCGTCTTGTACTTCGCTTCGCCAAGGACCTTCGCGCGAAAATCGGGCGCGTTGGAGCCAAGGGTCACCGGGCTAAGCTGGTCCTTCATCGTGCGCGATGCGACGAGCAGTCCGACCGCGAGCGCGGCGACGATTGCGCCGACGACGGCCCATTGTTGTCGCGCGGTCATACGTCGATCGAGCAGAGGCGGCGAAGCACGGCGATTTCAGCCTTGGGATCCTTCGCCGAAAAAATGGCGGTGCCGGCGACAAACGTGTTCGCCCCGTCCAGCCAAGCTTCATGTATCGTGTCGCGGCTGATTCCGCCGTCGATCTCGATTGCGGCATTGCTGCCGATCGCGTCGAGTGCCTGACGCGCCGCGGCGACTTTCGAGAGGGAATTCGGAATAAACTTCTGGCCGCCGAAGCCCGGGTTCACGGACATGATCAAGAGCAGGTCGAGGTCCGGCAATACCTCTTGCACCGCGACCAGCGGCGTGGAGGGGTTGATCGCCACACCGGCCTTGCATCCGAGCTCTCTAATACGCTGCAGCTGGCGGTGCAGATGCGGCGCCACTTCGGCGTGAATGGTCAGGCCGTCCGCGCCGGCGGTCTTGAAGTCGTCGAAGTAGTTCTCGGGCTCGACGACCATCAGGTGAACGTCGAGCGGAAGTGTCGTGAGCTTGCGCACCGTTTCGATGATCTTGGCGCCGAACGTGAGGTTCGGCACGAAGCGTCCGTCCATGACGTCGATGTGAATGACGTCGGCGCCACCGGCGACACACATCGCGATCTCGTCGCCGAGGCGGGAGAAGTCCGCGCTCAGGATCGACGGTGCAATTCGAGCGGCCCGCGTGCGGGCTGCGCTCATCGCGGCGGACCGGCGCTCAGCGTCAGCCGAACGGACGTGCCTTCAGGGTCGTGCTCGCCGGCGCGCGGATCCTGGTCAAGCACCGTTGCTTTCGGCGAGGCTTCGTGCGGACGGTCTTCGCCACGCTCCGCTTTGAACCCAACCGCGGAGAGTCGCTTGGTCGCGTCGTCGTACATCAGGCCGATGACGTTCGGCACTTTCGCGTTTCCTGGAATTACGCCCGACGGAAAGATGACAAATGCGACGATCAGGTACGCGATCAAGAAGCCGCCAATCGTCGCGACGGCGTACGGCAGCGTTCCGCGCACCGCGCGGCGAACGTTCACGACGGTCTCCGCAGTCGCGCGGCGAAGGCTCCGTCGGTTCCGTGTCGCTGCGGCAGCACGCGCAGATAGCCGCGATCGAGCACGACACTCGGCACCGCGCCTTCGGGGGGCGGTTCAAGCGTCCAACCAGGATGCTCATTGAGAAAACGCTCAATCTGCTCGTCGTTCTCTTCCGGCTCGAGCGAGCAGGTGCTGTAGATCAACAGTCCGCCCGGCTTCACGACGTTCGCCGCGCTGATCAAGATCGAGCGCTGCAGTGCGGACATCACCATGAGGTCCGACACCTTGAGGCGCCAGCGCGCGTCGGGGTGCCGACGGAAGGTGCCTGTGCCAGTGCACGGCGCGTCGACCAGCACGGCATCGACCGGACGAATTGCCGGATGCCGCGCGTCGGCCACGTGGCCATGCATCGTGTCGATCTCCAGCCGGCGGGCATTCTCAGTCACACGAGCGAGTCGCGCGAACGACTGGTCGCTCGAGAACACCTGCGCCGCGCTTCGCGACAGCTCGATGGACTTTCCGCCGGGCGCCGCGCAGAGATCTGCCGCGAGCGCGCCCGTGGGAACACAGCCGTACATCGTCACCAGCGTAGACGCTGGATCCTGAAGATGAAAGAGTCCCTGACGGAACGGACCGAGCTCCGTGAGCGACGATACGGGGCTCGACAGCACGATGCTGTCGCGCACGAGCGGCGCTTCCTCCACGTGCACGCCTGCCGCTTCCAGCATTGCTTCCAGCTGTTCGCGCACGACGTGATATGCGCGCGCGATGAGCGGCGCTTCGCCGTTGTTCGCTTCGAGCAGCTTTTGCGTTTCGGCGATGCCCCATCGTTCGACCCACCGCGCGACGAGCCAGCGCGGATGAGAAGTCTCTAAGGCGAGCGCGTCGATCGGATCGGCCAACACCGGAACCACGAGCGTGTCGCGCTCGCGGTCAAGCCGGCGAAGCACCGCGTTCGCGAGCTTGCTGGCGCCGAGTCCGTGACGTCGCTTCGCCAACTCGACCGTCTGCGCGATCGCGGCATACGCGGGCACGCTGCCCATATAGAGCAACTGCGCGGCGCCGAGTCGCAGAAGGTCGTGGAGATCGGCGTCGAGACGCACCGATCCGCCGCGAACGCGTGCATCGAGAAATGTGTCAAGGCGCGAGCGCCGACGGAGCGTGCCGTATACCAGCTCACGAACCCAGCGACGATCGCGCGGGTCGAGGTTTGCGGTGCGACGGTCGAAGGCGGGATCGAGCAGGTCTCCGCCGCGCAGATCGGTCAGGATTTCAGCGGCGGCGACGCGCGCGTCAGTGACGGCGCTGCCGCGATGCTCTGCGACCCCGCTCCCGCCTCCTGAATTTCCGCCGCCGCCGCCGCGCCGACTCTGATCTGCACCTGACATACTTCCTAAAATAGTCGCTCTCCCAGAGAGATGCCCCGCCCGTGCGCCCAGTCTTGCGGCGAAGCGCGTCGTTTTCCGGCCGGATGGACGCTCGCCACTTGAACTGCTCCGGTTCCGCACGCCACGGTCATTCCGGACGCGTCGATCGCCAGCACCTCGCCGGGGTGCCCGTCCTGTTGCGCCGAAACCAGTCGCGCACCGAACACTTTCACCTCGCCGCCTGGAGCCATCGCGAACGCGCCCGGCCGCGGGTCGAAAGCACGAATCGTGCGCGATACGACTGTCGCATCGGCAGTCCAATCGACCTTCGTCATAGCGCGATCGATCTTGGGCGCATACGTCGACAGCGCATCATCTTGCGGCGTTTCGACCACCTGTCCGATCTCCATCAATGCCAGCGCTTCGATCAGTGCCATCGCGCCCATTTCGGATAGCCTCTGCTCCAACTCGCCATACGTTTCGTCGTCGGGAATCGGCGTACGCGTCTGAAGAATCGAGGCACCGGCATCGAGCGCTTTCACCATCCGCATAATGGTGATTCCGGTCTCCGCATGGCCTTCGCGAATCGCCATTTGAATTGGCGCGGCGCCGCGCAGCAGTGGCAGCAACGACGCGTGAATGTTGATCGTGCCGAGCGTCGGCAGATCGATCACGCTTTGCGGCAGGATGTGTCCGTACGCGACGACGACGGAAATGTCGGGCGCGAGCGCGCGAAGCTGTTCCTCGAACTCGGGCCCACGCGGACGATCCGGTTGCAACACCGGCAGCGACTCCTCGAGCGCGATGCGCTTGATCGGCGGCGGCTCGAGCGTCGAGCGCGATCGGCGAACGGCCTTGTCCGGCTGCGTCACGACGCCGACGACGTCGAATCCTTCCCCAATCAGCGCGCGAAGCGGCGGCGCGGCAAACTCGGGCGTGCCCCAGAAGAGCACACGCATCTACATCTCCTCGTCCGGATGCTCGTGCTCGAGCGACGGATCGTCAGCCAGTGATCGAACGAACTCGGGATACTTGTCTTTCTCCTTCGCCCACTTCGCCAGCGCCGCGCGTCTTTTGAGAACGCTCAAGTAGTCGATGAAGAGCTTGCCGTGGAGATGATCGATCTCGTGCTGCAAGCAACGCGCGAGAAGATCGGACGCTTCGATCTCGAATGTCTTGCCCTCGAGATCCGTGGCCTGAACACGCACTTTTGCCGGCCGTTCGACGTCGCCATAGATGTCGGGAATTGAGAGACAGCCCTCCTCCGCTTTCGCCGTCTTCGATTCGGAATGCACGACCTCGGGATTGATGAGGACGTACCGCGCGCCGTCGACGTCGACCACCGCCATACGCTCCGTTCTGCCGATCTGCGGCGCGGCGAGACCGATTCCCTTGGCGAGCTCCATGGTCTCGAACATGTCTTCGGCGAGCGCCTTCAGCTCGTCGGTGATGTCTTCGACCGGCTTGGTATCCAGGCGGAGAACTGGGTCGCCAAGAACGCGAATATCGAGAATGCTCACGCGCGGTTGCTCAGGCCGGAGGGGTGGTGCTCGCCGAGGCCGACGCGGATGCGGCGCCGTTGATTCGGGCGATGCGTGCGCGCTCGACCACCAGACGCGACTCGCCCGACTTGATCGTGACGCGATCGTCCATGCGGTTGGCGCCGCCGTCCTTGCTCGTTTCGCGAATGTGCACGACCTCGCCGACGATGCCGCCGGAAGTCACTACCTCATCACCTCGCTTGAGCGAGGCGAGCGCAGCCTCGTGCTGCTTCCGCTGGCGCTGCTGCGGTCGGACCATGATGAAATAGATAATTCCGATGATAAGAACGAACTGGAGCGCGAACGGCGCAAGCGAGGAGGCGGCGCTCGCTTGCGCGAGCAAAAGAGCCGCGGGCATTCCGGGCAGGATCATTCGGTTAATACCGGTCTGGAGTGGTAGCGCGCCAGCCATTCTCGGCTCCACGCGCCAACTGTGCCGTCCTGGATTGCGACGCGTGCGTCGCGCATGAGGCTGACCAGGAAATGTACATTATGAAGAGAGAGGAGGCGCAACCCGAGCGTCTCGTCCGACGTGTACAAATGACGGAGGTACGCCCGGGAAAACCGCCGGCACGCCGAGCAGGTGCAGGTCTCGTCGAGCGGGCGTTTGTCGGTGCGAAATTCGGCGCGTTTGATGTTGAGGCGGCCGTCGCGCGTGAAGACGGTGCCGTTCCGCCCCATACGCGTGGGGGCGACGCAATCGAAGAGGTCGACGCCGCGCAGCACGCCTTCCACCAAGTCCTCAGGGAACCCGACACCCATGAGGTACCGCGGCTTGTCACGCGGAATTTCGGCGTCGACGAGCTCGAGGATGCGATACATGTCCGGTTTGGCTTCGCCGACGGACAGGCCGCCGATGCCGTAGCCAACCCAATCGCCGCGTTCGCGAATGCCGCGCGCGGCGGCGACGCGAAGCGACTCGTGGATTCCGCCTTGGACGATCGGGAACAGCGCCTGTCGTTCGCCTTCTTCGAGCCGCGTGAACTCGACCGAGCAGCGCTCGAGCCAGCGAAGGCTGCGTTCCATCGCGTCGCGCGCGGTCGGTTCGTCGCTCTGGCCGGGAATGACGTGATCGAATTGCATGATGACGTCGGCGCCGAGGTTGCGCTCGATCGCCATCACGGTCTCCGGTGTGAAGCTGTGCAGCGATCCGTCGAGATGGCTGCGAAACTCGGCGCCATTCTCGCTGATCGTGCGGAGGCCTTCGAGTGAGAAAACTTGAAAGCCGCCGGAGTCGGTGAGGATGGGACCGTCCCAGCCCATGAATTTGTGAAGACCGCCGAAGTCCCGAATGAGCTCGTCGCCCGGACGAAGATGCAGGTGATACGCGTTGCCGAGGATCATCTGTGCGCCGAGCTCGCGCAGGTCGTTCGGGTCGAGCGTTTTGACAGTCGCCTGGGTGCCGACGGCCATGAACGCCGGCGTTTGCACGGGTCCATGCGGTGTACGCAATTCGCCGGCGCGCGCCGAGCCGACGGTGGAGGCTATAGAGAATTCAAATGCAGACACAGGTCTGTGAGTTGCAGTTTCAGATTGTTAATTTCTTCTGTTCATTGTCCGTTTCGTTCGTTCAAGTCCGTATCTGGTTGTGGAGAACGGCCAGGAGCCATAAAGCCTCAATGCAAATCAGGCTCGAACCCGTATTGACGCCACCACAAATAGATACGGACTGTAACGGACGGAACGGACAACGAACGGAAACTACAACGGCTTTGGTTTGACTCGCGCGTGGCTTGGTGGCGGTGCGCCCTAGCGAATCAGCATTGCGTCGCCGTACGAATAAAAACGATAGCGTTCGTCGATCGCCATCTTGTACGCGCGCATCGTCAGGTCGTAGCCGGCGAACGCCGCGACGAGCATGATCAGCGTCGATCGCGGCAGATGGAAGTTCGTGATGATTCGGTCGACCGCGCGAAACGTGTATGGTGGTCGAATGAAAATGCGCGTGTCGCCCTGGCCCGCGTGAACGATGCCATCGTCGGACGATGCCGATTCCAATGTGCGAACGCTCGTTGTGCCGACTGCCCAAACCTTTCCGCCCGCGGTCCGCCTGGTGTTGATCGAATTGGCCGTCTCGCTCGACACCGCGTACGACTCTTCGTGCATCGGATGCTCGGCGGGATCGTCGACCTCAACCGGCTTGAACGTGCCCGCGCCGACGTGCAGCAGAACCTCGGCTCGTGCGACGCCGCGAGCATCGAGGCCGCCGAGGAGCTCGGGGGTGAAGTGCAGTCCCGCGGTGGGCGCCGCGACCGAGCCCGACTCGCGCGAATACACCGTTTGATACCGCTCGGCGTCGGCGACCGTGTCCCGTCGTTCGATGTACGGCGGGAGTGGAACGTGGCCAAATCGTTCGATCGCCTCTTCCAGAGGAAGCTCGCTTTCGAGCTTCACGATTCGCGTACCTCGCTCCGTGATCTCGAGAATCTCTGCCGCAAATCCCGGCGCGATCTCGACGCGTCGTTTCGGTTTGAGCTTTTGACCGGGCGAGACCATTGCCTCGTATTTGCCGTCGCCGAGTGCTTTGAGAAGAAGAATCTCGGCGGGCGCGCCGGATGCTCGCGTTCCGAGCAGGCGCGCTCGCATGACCCGAGTGCGGTTGACGACGATGACGTCGGCTGGGTCAATCAGGTCGGCAAGGTCCGAGAAGGTTCGATGTTCGATCGAGCCAGTCGTGCGGTCGACCACCATTAAGCGGCTCGCGTCGCGCCGGGCGAGCGGCTGTTGAGCGATCAGCTCGGCGGGCAGGTCGAAGTCGTAGTCGGAGGTGCGGTCGCCAGGCGCGGGCATGGAGCGTAAGTTAGCGAATGCGGCTGTGAGTTCGGTCGACGACGTGTTTCGAAGTGTGGTAGTCGTCGCCAGAATTCGCGGGTCGAGCGCGTTGTGCGCGCTGTAAAGTGTCGGCAATCGAATCGCGAGGAACGTTGAGTCAGGAACTGTCGCAAGCAGGGTCGAGCCAGTCGTTGCGTTTCGGAACCGCGACCGTGCCCGCGGTCATTCTCGCGATCGGCGTTGCGCTCGCCGGCCTGCTTGTGGGCCAGGGGTTTGCGCGGGGCCGCGCAGCCGATCGATACGTGTCGGTGAAGGGCGTGGCCGAGCGGGAGGTGAAGGCGGATCTTGCGATCTGGCCGCTGCGTGTCGTGGGCGCGGACAACGATCTCACCGCCGCGAACGCGAAGCTTGCGGCGAGCATCGCCGGCGTTCGTCAGTTCCTGATTCGCCACGGCATCGACACGAGTCAGGTGCAGCTATCCGGTTTTTCGGTGAACGACGCGCAGGCAAATGAGTATGGGTCGAACAACAAGCCGGCGAACCGCTATGTGATTCACGAGACGATGTTGATTCGCTCGACGCATCCGGATCAGGTGCTCGCGGCGAGCCAGCAAATTGGTGAGTTGGCGGCTGTTGGCGTCGTGATCTCGTCGGGGTCGAACGAGGGCGGCAACAACAACGGGCCGACGTTCGTGTTCTCTGGCTTGAATACTCTAAAGCCCGCGATGATCGCGGATGCGACGGCGCGTGCTCGCGAGGGCGCCGAGCAGTTCGCCCGCGATTCGCGAAGCTCGCTCGGCGGGATTCGTCAGGCGAGCCAGGGTGTGTTCGAGATTCTGCCGCGCGACCAGGCGCCGGGAATCAGCGAGGAGAGTCAGATCGCGAAGATTGTGCGGGTCGTGTCGACGATCGACTACTACCTCAAATAGGGGAGTCGCGGCGCCCCTATCGCGGAAATCGCGCGTCACGTCTTCAGTCAAGAGTTCGCTTGGAAGGCCTCTGCCGTCGGCAAATTCACAAGAAACAGCTTGCACGCATGCTCATTTAGATACTACTATGGAGTATTCATCCAAGGATACGCCATGGGAATATGCGTTGTT
>JBDTAE010000191.1:0-9663 GCA_039924785.1 Gemmatimonadaceae bacterium
GGCGGCGCTCGGAGTCGCGGTTCGTCCTTCGCTTGCCGTCGCGACACCGGCGGCAACGACGGCGACAACGACGGCGACAACGACGGCGACAACGACGGCGACAACGACGGCGACAACGACGTCGGCACACCCGCTGCACACCACGTTGACCGAGGTATCGGTCGATCCATCCACGCACGCGCTGCGCGCGGTGGTTCGCGTTTTCGCGGATGACGTTGGAGCCGCGCTCTCGAGGCGAGCCGGCGGCAAAGGCAAGGCGATCGCGCCGACTGATGCCGAAGCGACGGCGTATGTCCTTTCTGGGCTATCCATCGGCGATCAGACTCTACGACCAGTCGCGGTGAAGTCGTGCGGTGTCAAGCGAAACGCGGACTTGCTATGGATCTGTTTCGAGACCGGCCCGGTCGATCCCAAGCTGGTGCGAGTGCGCGACAGTGTGCTCTGTGAGCTGTATTCCGATCAGGTCAACATCGTTCAGGTATCCGGTGCCGGAACGCCGCGAAGCATTCTGTTCACCCGCGGGGACGGGCCGAAGGCGCTGTTGTGATTCGGGTGCGACGCCGACGGCTACCACGAAGATTTACTTTGCAGCCGTATCCGCGGTTTCGAACCTTGGGGAGATCGTCGGTGAAGCGGATTCTCAACGTTCCCCAGCAAGACCGAACTGCGGGTCCGTCGCGATCTTTCATCATTCTTTAATTCGTATCGAATCGTTCTCCCACGCTCGCACCACGGCAACGTAATCCGCAAGTCGTACTGTGAACGCCAACGACAACCGCGAGGCGCTCCATGACAGGCGAAACCAGCGCGACGAATTTCGAGCCGAACGTCACACCGTTCCTGGATGTATTGCTCGTCCTGTTGATCATCTTCATTGCCGCAAGCATCCAGATGCTGCCGAACATCCAGGTGCAACTACCGCAGCCATGCGAGGCGGTGTGCGCGTCGGGCGAGGAGATCGTCCTCGCAGTCGGTGCGGGGCCGTCGTATGCGATCAACCGCAGCCCGGTCGACTCACGGGAACTGGCGTCGCGCATTACCTCGGTGTACGCCGGTCGGCCCGACAAGACGATACAGGTCGCGGGCCGTCCCGGCGCGCACTACAACGACGTCATGCATGCGATCGACGTTGCCAAGTCGGCCGGCGTTCGCGTCGTCGGTCTGGTCCTAAAGCGTTAGGAGCTCGCTTGCGCCTTATGGCCAGCGCGATCGCTCGCAAACGGGCGGTTGGTCCCACCGGACATGTGGATTGGCCTGACGTTCAGTTTTTAGAGAATACTACATCCAGAACATCAGCTTCTGCGTATAGATCACGTAAAGCGAGAGCGCGAGATTCGTCACTCCATGCACGATCATCAGGTCGCCGAGCGACTTGGTGCGCCACATCCACCAGTTGTAGATCATCCCGCAGAGCAGGCCGACTTCCCAGAACGGACCGTGCTCCGCGGCAAATAGGATCGCCGACGCCCAGAACGCCAGTGCCGTGAACTGCCCCAGCGGCACTTTGGTGAACGGCTGATCCTGAAGCCAGCGCACGAGCCAGCCACGCCAGAACAACTCCTCCAGAATCGGAACCAGCAGTGCCGCGCGCGACGTGCGCAGCACGAGCATCAACGTCGTCAGCTCTTGCGGCGGGATGGACGTCTTGAGATGGCCCGTGACGCTGTTCTGAAAGAGCCAGAAGTTTCGCCACCCTGGGAAAATTGCGTCGGGCGCAACCCACAGAGCGCACACCGCAACGCCGAGCGCGATACTCGCCACCCAATGCGGCGCTTTGCGCGGGAGGATGTGTCGTGAGAAGCCGATGATCGACGCCAGCAACACAAGATCGCGCGCGATTTCCTTGGCCGGATTCTCGAGCGGAATGTACTTATCGACGGCGAGCCACAGCATGAAGACGGCGAACGGGCCGACCCATGCTGCGGTTACCGCGACTGTGTTTTCAGAATTCTGTGACGCGCTGTCAGTCATGTCGTGCGGGCGGCGCGGTTAAACGGCCAGCGCGGCGGTCGGAGCCTCCGCGCCCTCGTCGTTCGTCGGGGCATCCCACTCGTTGCCACACTTGAGACATTTCCGGTAGTCGCCGCGCGCCTTCGTGAACTTCATCTCCGCGCCGACGAACGAGCACTCCGGACACGTCTCGTTCACGGGTTTGTTCCACGCCACGAAATCGCACGTGTCGTTGGAGCACGCGTAGAACGCGGTTCCCCGCTTTTTCGAACGGCGTTCGACGAGCTCGCCGCCATCCTTCGGACAGAACACGCCCGTCGGCATCGACCGCGTTCCTCGGCACTTTGGGAAGGTGCTGCAGCCGAGGAACTGACCGCTGCGCCCTTGCCGAATGACCATCGGCGCGCCGCACAAATGACACATGTGCTCCGTCATCACGGGCTTCGCGCGCTCGCCCTTCACGGGACGTGTGTACTTGCACGTCTTCGGATGATTCTCGCACGCGAGGAACGGTCCGAAAAATCCGCCGCGCGGTTCAAGCTTTCCGCCGCAATCGGGGCAGCGTAACTCGTCGAGCTTCGACAGGTCATACGCTTCGGCGATGAGGCTGGCCGCGTCGACCTTGCCCAAGCGCGCCGCGAACGGCGAGTAGAAATCCTTGAGCACCTTCTGCCAACCGAGATCCCCTTCCTCGACCTTGTCGAGCTCACCTTCCATCGCCGACGTGAAGTCGACGTTGAAGATGTCTGGGAACTGCTTCACCATCACCTTCTCGACGCTCTCACCAAGCTCCGTCGGAAAGAAGCGGCGTTGCACGAGCTCGACGTATCGGCGGTCGGCGAGCACCGAGATGATCGAGGCGTACGTCGACGGTCGCCCGATGCCGAGTCGTTCTAGTTCTTTAACGAGGCTCGCTTCGGAGAAGCGCGGCGGCGGCTCGGTGAAGTGCTGGCTCGGCGTGATGCCCTTGCACGGCACTTGTTCGCCGACTTCCACGACCGGCAGCGCCTGCTCGTCCTCGAGGGCTTTGTGCTCGCCTTCCTCGTGCGCCTCACGATACAGGACAAGGAAGCCCTGGAACTTCACGATGGAACCCGTGGCACGGAACAGATAGCTCTTGCGGCCGATGTCCGGCTGCTTGCCATACGGGATGTCGAAGTCGACCGTCGTCGTATCGAAGACAGCCGGCGTCATCTGCGACGCCATGAAGCGCTGCCAGACCAATTGATAGAGCTTGAACTGATCCGGGCTCAGGTAGCGCTTGATCGCATCGGGCCGGCGCGACGGGTCGGTCGGACGGATGGATTCGTGCGCCTCTTGAGCGTTCTTTGATTTCTTGTCCGCGGCTCCGTAGAGCTGCGGGGTTTTGCAAACGAACTCCTCGCCAAACAGTGTGCGCAGATACTCGCGGGCCTGGCCGGCGGCGCTCTCGGCGATACGCGTCGAGTCGGTACGCATGTACGTGATGAGACCTTCCGCGCCGTCGCCGCCGACTTCGATGCCTTCGTAGAGATCCTGCGCGACGCGCATGGTGCGCTTCGATCCGAACGACAGCTTCTTCGCCGCCTCCTGCTGTAGCGTCGACGTCGTGAACGGCGCCGACGGATTCTTGCGCCGCTCGCGGCGCTTGACCTCGGTCGCGTCGAAGCTTCGGCGCGCCTTCAGATCAGCGAGAATGCTTTCGGCTTCGGTCTGGTTGTGAATCTCCGCCTTCTTGCCATCGATCTGGTGCAAGCGCGCGGTGAACTGCTGGGCGTCCTTTTCCAACAGCGCTTCGATCGTCCAGTACTCGACCGGCTTGAACGCGCGAATCTCCCGCTCACGCTCGACGATGAGTCGAAGCGCCACCGTCTGCACGCGTCCTGCCGACAGGCCTTTCTTCACAGTTTTCCAAAGAACCGGGCTGGCCTTGTAGCCTACGAGTCGATCGAGCACGCGGCGCGCCTGCTGCGCTTCGACCTTCTTGCTGTCGATTTCGCCCGCGTTCTGAATCGCCCGCTGCACCGCCTCCTTCGTGATCTCGTGAAAGAGCACGCGACGAATCGGCACGAGCGACGGTCCGCGCTTCGGCGTGATCTGCGTCGCAACGTGCTGCGCGATCGCCTCGCCCTCGCGATCGGGGTCGGTGGCGATCAACACTTCCTTGCTCGTCTTCGCCGCACTCTTCAACTCGGCGATGGTCTTTTCTTTTCCCGGAATCGGCACGAGGTCAGGCAGGAAGCCGTTCTCGACGTCGATGCCAAGCTTCTTTTCCGGAAGGTCCATGATGTGGCCGACGGTCGCGCGAACACGATACCCGCGACCGAGGTACTTGCCGATCGTCTTTGCCTTCGCCGGCGACTCGACGATGACGAGCGTGCTCGTCCCGGGAGCGACTGGCTCCTCGAGCTCGTCGATCACCGCGGACTTAGTCGTGGCGCGACCCCTTCGGGCCGTCGCCTTCGCGACTGCTTTCGTCTTGGTCGTTGCGCCGCCCGCCCGCTTCGCGGCCGCCTTCTTCGCCGCGGTTTTCTTGGCGGGGGTCTTCTTCGTTGCCATGCTTAGTGCACCGTCTGATGTTGGTCACCGTCCTGCTGCTCGACGAAGCCCGCCCCTTCCATGAGAGAACGGAGGTCGTCCAATGCAATCCGGCCGTCTATCTGTAGCAAGGCGCGCTCGATGATGTGCTCGAGCTCGGCCGCATTCAGCGCGCCTGCTCCAGTCATGGCCAGTAAATGCCCCCAAGCGTCCGGAGCAAATCGACCGCGTTCGTGAGGGCCCAACACTCGAAAAGTCATCTGCGCTGTTCCTTGACGCTCGAACCCACCCAAAAGCAAGAAGGGGAGGACACACGATGCATGCAGCATCGATCCTCTCCCTTTCGAATCAAAATATCCCGTATCGCGAAAGCCTATCGGACTGCCCAAGCCTCATGAAACCATAACGTATTCTTACACGGCGGCCAGGGCAAGCTCCGTCACCTTCTCTATAACCCTTTGCTGGTCATAGAGTTCCGAGTTTAGTACGAAATCAGCAGACTCATACGCCTCCCGCCGCTCGTCCAAAAGACGCTCCAGCTCGGCAAGAGGATTCGGTCGCATCAACAAGGGCCGAAGCGACCGCATCGAGCCCAAACGCTCAATCGCAGTGTCAGCGCGCACTCTAAGGTATACGAGGATGCCAGGGGGACGCACCAGGCGAAGGTTTTCCGGCTGGGTCACCCACCCACCACCGGGCGAGATAATCATGTTGCCGACCATCGTCAGCTCCTCGGTGAGGTCGCGCTCTCGCTTCCTGAAATACGCTTCGCCGTTCTCCCCGAAGATCGCGCTGATGGACCGGCCCTCACGACGCTCGATCTCGATATCCAAGTCGAGAAACGTTCGGCCGGTGTGCGCGGCGACGGCCTGACCCACGGTCGTTTTGCCGGACCCCGGCAAACCGACGAGGATCAAGTGCGGCCGCGACGGATCAGCCACCGAGCCGGGCTGCGACGTGCGAAAGGTAGGCATCGTAGTTCCTTCGCGTTTCGCCGAGCGAGTCGCCGCCGAACTTCTCGACGAACGCGTCAGCGAGGACCAGCGCCAACATTGCTTCTGCGATGACGCCCATTGCAGGCACGGCGGTCACGTCACTGCGTTCAGCAACGGCGGCGGCTGTATCCCTGGTTGCAATATCGACCGTGGCCAACGGCCGCATCAGTGTGCTGATAGGCTTCATCGCGACTCGGATCACCAACGGCTCGCCAGTGGTCATTCCTCCCTCCAAACCACCGGCCCTGTTGGTTTTGCGCCTCACATTTCCCGTTCTGGGAGAATCGGCAGCCATTTCAATTTCGTCGTGCACCTCTGCGCCGGTCACCCGTGCCGTCCCGAAGCCCATGCCGATTTCTACCCCCTTCACCGCCGGAATGGACAGGATTGCCGCGCCAATCCGCCCGTCGAGCTTTCGGTCCCACGAGACGTGCGATCCGAGTCCCACCGGCAGCCCATCGACAACCACCTCGCACACGCCGCCCAGAGTGTTTCCAGCGCGCTTGATCTCATCGATATAGGCGACCATTCGCGCTTCGGCGTCCGGGTCCAGCGTGCGAAGCGGAGAGCCATCCGCCGCCGTGTTCAGATCCTCGGGCATCGTCGCCGGCCGCACCGCGTCGATTCCGCCGAGGCTGACGAGGTGGCTGCCGATGCGAACGTCGAACTCTTTGAGGAAACGCTTGCAGATCGCGGCGGCGGCAACGCGTGCCGTCGTCTCTCGCGCCGACGCGCGTTCGAGAATATCTCGTGCGTCGTCGCGATCGTACTTGAGCAAACCGGTAAGATCGGCGTGCCCCGGCCGGACCCGCGTGACGGCGCGTTTGCGCAGCGCTCCGTCAACGTCGCCCTCGCGCGGCGCGGGATCCATGATCTCTTGCCAGTTCTTCCAATCGCGATTCTGAATCAGCATCGCGATCGGTGAGCCGAGTGTTTCACCGGCGCGAACGCCGGACAGAAACTCCGCGGTGTCAGTTTCGATCTGCATGCGTCTGCCGCGGCCATACCCTTGTTGGCGGCGCGCGAGCTCGGTGTTGACGTCCACGGCAAGCAGAGGAACGCCCGCGGGCATCCCTTCGAGAATGCTGATGAGCGCGGGGCCGTGCGATTCTCCCGCGGTGGTAAATGTGACTGGCATGGCGCGAATGATAGCGCAAAACGGCGCGCCCGTGGGCGCGCCGTTTTGTCGTGCAGTGTTGAGCCGGAGATCAGCCGGAGATCAGCCCGCGATCACGGCGGTCCAGGCTTGATGTCCGCGGAAGTGAGGTCGATCACCACGAGACCTTGGGTGCTGACGGCGTAGAGCTTCATGATCACGCCCGGCGCGTCGCCAGGCATTGGACCGCTCGCGCGCAGCGGTCCATAGATCGGGTTCTTCAGTTGGAGCTTGCCGCGGTTGATGTAGTACGCCACGTCCACGACTTCGATGACACCGCTCGACGCGCCGACGAAGGCGAGGCGCTGGCCGACCGGCGTTTTGAGACCGTCCGAGCTCGGATGGAATGCGATCCCCGCGCCGTTGTCGAACGAATCGTACTTGCCCTGCAAGCGCAGATGGAACGGATCGGCGACCGACGCGAAATACGTCTGCAAGCCGTGCGACGCCACCGTTCCGCCCGTGAGATCGAGCGCGAGCCCGAAGACCTGTTCCGACGCGTTGTTGGTGAGGTCGGAGATCGTGACGAGCGGCGAGAAGAAGTTCGGCACAGCGCCCATCGAGTCGGCGACCATGATGACTCGCCCCGCTCCCGCTTTGTGTCCTTCACCGAATGCAATCCAGTTTCGATTGCCGCTCGCCGCAACGAACGTGGTGTCGGTCAGCGGAAGCGAGGCGACGTCGAGACGGAGCACTGCTTCCGCATCGCTGCCGCGCGCAATCGCCGACGCAATCGCGTTGAGAGGAATGGTATCCGACACCGCGATGACGCCGGAGCGCTGGCCATATGGGTGATCCCAGATGAAGAGCGTGTCCGATGCCGCCGACGACGGAAGCGTCGCGCCAATCGCGATGGAGTCGACGTTGAACAACGCGTACGTCTGATCGGTCGACTGCATGAACGTTCCGTACTGCCAGACCTGGCGAGGATCGGGCACCGGCAAGCTCGGATCGAGCCAGCGGATGGTGCCCGCCGGGGCAACCGTCGTCGGACGCGTCGAGTAGAAGATGCGGCCGCCGGTGGACTGCGCGATGTACTGCGGACGATCCGAGTAGCTGAACGGTCCGGCCGAGGTCAGCCGAATCTTTCCAGTATTCTGATCTTTTTGGATCGTGACGGTGAACACATACGAGTTTCTCGTCAGAATCCGGTTCGGCAGATCTTCCCTGATACGCGTGGCGTCGGTCGCGCCAATGAACACGCGGCTGATATTCGTACCGCCGGAGTTCGCGACGAGCAACGTATCAGGATTGTTTGAAATCGCCATGCCCCACGGAAGCGAACCTACCGGGACGCCTTGGGCAAAGCCCTTCGTCGCCGTCGCGTTCTGCCAGACCTCGAGGAGATTGAACGAAGTGTTTGAGAGGAACACGTTGCCCCGGCCGGCGTCCACCGCGATGTCGCCGATGGTGCCCTGGTGCGGCAGCGAATACGTGCGACCATAGACGACGACCGTCGAATCGATCAGCGCCGCGTTGACGTTGCCCTGTGACGTCCCTTGCGTGGTCGGAATCGCGTAACCCACGCGGCCGGCCTGATCGATGGCAAAGGCCGTGATGCCGAGCTTTTTGCCTTGCTGAGACGGCGGCAGCGCCAGCGCAATGTTCGCCTGAACGTTCGCATTGTATGGCGCGGGAAGCCTGACCGTGTCGCCCTGAATGATCGCGTTCGTGCTGTCGCGAATGATGAGACCGATCGTCGTGATGCCTTCACCCGTCGCGCGGACGCTGACGGAGTCGGAGAACTCGCTCTTCGGGAGCACCGTCTGGAAGACCTTCGGCACGGCCGCGCTCGCGCTACGCACGAAGATCGCGATCGGCGTCGAGGCGCCCGGCTGGCGATCCACGTCGACGGCGGTGGCGGTAACGGTCACCCGGCCGCGGAGCGGCGCATTAATCGGAATTCTTGCAACCGCCGAGAACGTGATGTCCCGAGGATTGTCATTATAGACTTGTGAAAACGACGTATCGAGCTGCGTCGGCCAGTTGGCCTCGCCGCGCACCCGGATATCGATGCGGCCCACGCCGTTCAGACTCGTGGCGCGCGCCGCGACGTTGAGACCAACGCCGGCGGGAATGCTGTCCCCGTTCGTCGGCGCAACCACGAACACGCGCGGGCCAGCGACGATATTGATACGCGTCGACACGGTGTCAGTGCCGCCGACGGAATCCTTGGCGATCGCCACGATGACGAGGCTGTCGATCGCGGTATCCGCGGGATTCACCGGCTGGAGATACCGGCGCACGGTTGTGTCGCGAAGTCCGGCGCGGAACGTTCCTGTCGCGGGAATCGGGATCTGCCCATACCGCACCGTCGTCGCGAAGGTGCCGAGGTCGAAGCTGCCGGTCTCTTTGAGTCCGACGATCGTCGCGCCCGTGAGCGACTTGGTGCTGTGCAACTCGATCGTGACGAGGACCGAGTCGCCGGCATTGATTCGACTTCCGACGAGCGGCGAATCGATGACGATCGCCGGCTTGCCTTTCGACGAGGTGCCGGTCGTGGTCAGCGTCAGTGTCGACGGCTGCGTGGCGGTCGGGAGTCGCGAGTCGCAACTTGCGACGATCGCCACTCCCGCCACTAGCGTGCCGAGACGGAGGATGGTTGAACGCATCGTTTAGCTCCCGAGCCGGGTTACGGCTTGCCCGTGTCGGGCTGCTGCCCGTCGTCGATGATGTGCGGCGTGATCAGAATGATCAGATCGCGCTTCTGCTCCGACCGATTGGTCACGCCGAACAAGCGTCCGATGATCGGAAGATCGACGAGGATCGGAAGACCCGACTTGCTGACGCTGACCGTGGTCTGCGTCAGGCCCGCCATCACCGTCGTCTCGCCGTCAGCGACGAGAACCACATTATCGACCTGTTGTTTCGGAAACACCGCGCCGACGTCGTTCGCCTGGAATTGCACGTCAGAGTTTTCCACGTGCAGCTTCATCTGCACCTGTCGGTTCGCCGTGATTTGCGGCGTCACGATGATAATGATGCCGGTCTGCTGGAAGTTCACCGCGGCCCGCGGGAAGTTGCTCGTCTGGTTACCGCCGGCGC
>JBDTAE010000192.1:0-11807 GCA_039924785.1 Gemmatimonadaceae bacterium
TACGAGCACATGGCGCGCGTCGACAAGCTGGTGTTCGACATCGCGGTCAAGGTGGGCGATTTGGATCATCGGCTCGCGGTGGACAAGGGGAAGCCGGATAGCCCGTTCGCCCGCTGTCAGCAATAGATGCATCGTATCACCACGAACAAAGGAGGCGCCGACCAGGCGCCTCCTTTGTTCTACTGCTGATTCAAGTCCTGGGACGGCACGGAGGACGAGCGGCGTTAACAAAATATTACGGGGTGCACCCCGTAAGCGTGGCGACGACGACTGGCGGGAGCTTTCCATTCGTCCTATTATGGGGCACACCCCGTAGTTGGAGATCGACCATGCCGACGAACGCGGATCCGACGAGTACAACCTTGCGCTCGGAATGCGGCGGGCGAGCGTCGTCAAGCAGTTCCTCGTTCAGCGCGGGATCGACGCCGGGCGGCTCGAGACGATCTCAAACGGCGAGGAGCGCCCGGTCTGCCAGGATCACGACGAAAGCTGTTGGTCGAAGAATCGCCGCGACGAGTTCACCGTTACGACGGGCGGCGACCGGATCGTAGCCGTTCGATAACGGCGAACGGCGGCGCGCGTTATGGGATAAACCCCATTTCGCGCGCGGTCGCGCATTAGAGTTTGCGGTTCGAAGCAGCTCGCGCACTCGTGTCCCGAGTCGATCGTGGCGGAGTCGTGCCGCTGCCAGAACATTGGCCGCCGGCTCGAATTGACCATCCCGACGAGTCGCTGATCGCCAAACGTCCCGCGCGAAATGCAGCAGACTCGCGTATTTTCGCGATCGCGGCGCGCTCCGACGCTGTGGATTTCCGGCTCTCAGCGACGGGCGCAAGAACACACGCAACCGCGCCGTCGGTCGCGGCGACCCAATCCAGAATCGGCTGAGCGCGACCCAACCATTCGCGCTCCCGGCCCAGCGCCGCGGTAACTCCGCTGATGGGCAGCGGAAAATCGATCACACGGACCGGCGCGCCGAGCGCACTCCCGAGATTCCGGGCGACGAGGTCCTCCGCGGCCGGGCCGAGGGCGGGGCCCGCGTGGTGAACTTCGACGACGAGACTGTCGCTGTTCGTGACGACAACGCGCCATGCAACCAGCGGTCCAACGACCGAGCCAGGCCAGTCGCTCAGCGCGGTGGTGGCGATGGTTTGCCGAAGGTCTCTCAGCTCGATGGAATTCGGTGGATTGTCGAGCGCGTTCGCTTTGGCGGCGACGGCCGTGGCCAGCGATTTTGCGTCGGGCACAGCGACGACGCCTACACTCGGCGCAACGCCGGTCGCGACGCGAATGCGGTGCTCCACCGTCGTTTGAATTTGCGCGGCGGTGGCGTTGGATCCGACGATGATGACGTGGAGGCTGATGACATGTCGCTCGACGGAGATGGAGGTCTGCACGGCGCGCGGCGCTTCGCTTTGCAGGATTCCGCGAATTGCGTCGCGCGAGCGGACCTCCCAGGTGACTTCGTTCAACGCGTGCCGGAGAGGCACGTATACGCTGGCCAGGACGACGCCGGGCACGCCGATTCGCATCGCCAGTCCGTATCGCGAGCCGAACGCCCGGCGGAGCCACAACTGCGCGCGCGTGGCCAGCTCGCCGGTCCGGGTGGAATCCGGTTCAACAACGTCATTTTCGATATGCTCGGCATCGACTTGATTGAATCCCAATAGCAAGAAGCTGATGACGGCAAAGACGAGAATCGCCGACAGATTGGCGGTGAAGAGCAGGCCGGCGCCGCTGGCCACGTCCGTCGAGCCGGTGCCGATGCCGAATCCCACGGCGCACAGCGGAGGCACCAATGCAATGCCGATTGCTGTCCCGGCGGCCGCGGCGGTCGTTTCCGATGTCGATCGCACCGTCGTGTACGCGGCCGTCAGCGCGCAGAACACCGCCACCAAGAGGTCGAGGGCCGTTGGGGCGGCGCGGGCGGCGATCTCGCCGGTCACTTCATGAAACGGTAGCGAAAGCGTCAGCACGGCCGCGCCCGCGATCACAACGAGCACGCTCAGGAATACGCGAACCATTGCGCGCAGCACGAGGAACGACGAACCGACCGCGAATCCCATTCCCAATTCGACGATTGGCCCCATGAGCGGCGAAACCAGCATCGCTCCAATTACCACTGCGGTGCTGTTCAGCACGAGACCGAGCGTAGCGATTCCCATCGAAAGGGTGAGCTGAATCCAGTAGCCGGGCGCGCGGCGCTTGTTGTTCCGGAGCATGCCAACGACGGCCTGTTCCCGACCGCCGTGATCGACGCCGATGGCTTCGGCGAAGCGATCTTGCAGCGCCGCGATGGCGAGGATCTGACCCGGTCGCGGGACTCCCGGCGCCGGACTCACGCGCGCTCTGCGGTAATAGGCTCGATTTCGGACTCGATTCCCATCCGCGCAACCAGCCCTTGCATCGTCAATCCTTGCAGCACCAGCGAGATCAACACGACGCCGAAGGTCATGTCGATGAGTAAGGCGCGATTGGGAAACTCTGATGGGAGCGCGAGGGCGAGAACCATGGAAAGCGCGCCTCGCAGGCCCCCCCATCCGATGACGGTAGCCTCTCGATTCGAGATACGCTCGGTCGTCCACTGAAACACACGCTTGGCCGCGAACACGACAATCAGTCGTGATCCGATCACGCAACAGAATGCGAGGATCACGGGGATCGCGGTCGCCCAAAGCGCGGCCGGCCGGACCTCGAAGCCGATGAGCAGGAATACAATCGAGTTGAGCGCGAAGGCGACATACTCCCAAAAGACGTCGACGCTGGCCTGGGTGGCGGCCGACATGCTCACCTCGCGCGTGTATTGCCCGAGGACGAGGCCTGCCGTCACCGTCGCGATGACGCCGGACAAGTGCAGTCGTTCCGCGCCGACGAATGACCCGTAAGCGGCGATCGTTGTGAGCGTGATCTCGATCATTGGATCATCGAGACGTTTGCTGACGTGCGCGATCGCGAAGGCGATCGCGATGCCGACGGCGGCACCTCCACCGATCACCAGCAGGAAGTGAAAGGAGAGTGACGCGACGCTGGAGGCTTCGCCGGTGACGTACGCGAGCACGAGGGACAGGACGACGATGGAGGTGCCGTCGTTGAAGAGGCTTTCGGCCTCGATCGTGGTGGTAAGACGGGCGGGCACGCCCAGTTTTCGAAAGAGCGCGACGACGGCGATCGGATCAGTGGCGGCGACGAGCGTGGCGAACACCATCGCGTAGCGCCACGTCAAGTCCGGTTCGATGCCAAACAAGCGAAACAGCCCGACGATCATGAGTGTCGTGAGCGCGATCGCGGCGATGACCCCAGGGACGGCGAGGGTAGCGATGGTCCGCCAACTCGCGCGAAGTTCGTTAATGTGAATGTTATAGGCGGCCTCGAAGACGAGGCCGGGAAGAAAGAGCGAGAACAGCAGGTCTTTCGTCAGGTGCGGGGGCTCGACGACGTGCAGGGCGCCCACGATCAGGCCAACGACGACGAGCGCAACCGTGTATGGGACGCGGGTTCGCCTGACCGCAATGGCCACGGCGGAGGCGATGGAGAATAGAATGACGAACGTAGATTCCATGTTTTCTTGCGATATTGTCTGGTGGAAGGTACTACGAACGGGCGGGTGTGCCGCGCCGTGGCGGGGGGCGGGGCCGCGGGCTGGTCGGAGCCTCGCGAGGCGTTTAATATGAGGTACACCCCGCATTTACGTCGCACGGCCAGCGTTCCAGGAAAGCTCCTCCGATCGCGCGCATACTCCGATGGGGGAATTTGAACTCTCGAGGAACGTGACTGAAACTACCATACAATCTGCTGTGCCTCGAGCCGCCTGGTACCATCGGCTCTTCGAGTTGGTGGAGGACCTCAGGCGCCGCGAAGATCAACTCGCGCTGGTTCTGAGTCTTCTGATTGGCGCGCTCGTCGGCCTCATCGTCGTCGCGTTCATTTTGATCACCGGTCGCCTCGCCGCGCACATGTATCCGCCGGGCGGGGCCGGCTGGCACCGCATTCTGCTGCCAACGCTGGGGGCGCTCGTCAGCGGATATCTCGTATACAGGTTCTTCCCGGACGCGCGCGGCAGTGGAATTCCGCAAACGCGGGCCGCGATCTTCATTCACGACGGCAACATTTCGTTCCGCACCGTCGTCGGAAAATTTCTGTGCTGCTCCACGTCGCTCGCAAGCGGTATCGCGCTCGGCCGCGAGGGGCCGTCGGTGCACATCGGGGCCGGCCTCGCGTCCGTGATCGCCCGGCGGCTCGGGCTCAGCACGGCGCAGGTCAAATGGCTGCTGCCCGTTGGCGCCTCGGCCGCGCTCGCGGCCGCGTTCAACACGCCAATCGCGGCGATCGTGTTCTCGCTCGAGGAGATCATGGGCGACATGCACGCGCCAATCCTCGGGTCAGTCGTGCTCAGCAGCACGACGTCGTGGATGGTCCTGCATCTCGTGCTTGGCGACGAGCCCCTGTTTCACGTCGCCGGCTACTCGCTCGTGCGGCCCGCCGAACTATTGGCGTACGCCGCGCTCGGGATCGTCGGCGGACTTGGCTCCGTGGCGTTCGTCCGTCTTCTGCTGGAACTGCGCAAAGCGTTTGCGCGATTGCCGAAGTTCACAGTTCCTTTTCAGCCTGTCGTCGGCGGATTGTGCGTAGGCATTCTCGGCTATTACGTCCCGGCCGTGTTGGGCGTCGGGTATGACCAGGTCGACCGCGCGCTGAGTGGCGACCTCGTGCTTCACGTCGTGATTTTGCTGGCGGTGCTCAAGATCATCGCGACCGCCGTGTGTTACTCGTCTGGCAATGCCGGTGGCATCTTCGGTCCGAGCCTCTTCATCGGGTCCATGATGGGCGCGGCGGTGGGGCACATCGCCCATGCGGCGTTTCCTCACGCGACCGCCGGGCCCGGTGCATACGCGCTGGTTGGGATGGGAACCGCGTTCGCCGGTGTGCTTCGAACGCCGTTGACCTCGGTGATCATGATCTTTGAGGTGACCCGCAACTATACGATCATCGTGCCGTTGATGATCTCGAATCTCATCGCATTCTACATCTCTCAACGGCTGCAGCACGAACCGATCTACGAAGCGCTGGCGCGTCAGGATGGTCTTCATCTCCCGACTGGCGCGTTTCGTCAGGTGGCGCGGCAGATGCGGGTGAGCGCGGCGGTGCAACCGGCGCCCAAGCCGCTCAACGTCAACGCGACCGCGATCGAAGCGCAGCGCGTCGTCGATGGTGGACGCTTCGAGTCATGGCCCGTCGCGGACGAACGCGGGCTCGCCGGCATGGTTCGCGTGGCCGACATCACCGCCGCGATCGAAGCGAATCGCGGCAGCGAAACAATAGGTGAGCTCCTCGATCCCGTCGACCCCGATGCGACGGACGACGAATCTGTTGCCCACGTGCATGCCGATCATCCGCTCGGCCTGGCGCTCACGCGTATGGGCGCCACGCGCCACGCGGTGCTTCCGGTGGTGAGTCGCGCGAACGTTCGCGTGATGACCGGCGTCGTGACGCTGCCGGACATTCTCAGGGTGTACGGCGTCAGCGGCGGCCGGGCCATTCGTGGCAAAGAAAACGCTCATGAGTGAGGTATTATTGGCCGCCGCTGGGCCGCGCCACACTGCGAGCACGCCGGCGTTCGTGGCGACGATCGTGGGCGTTATCGTCGCGATCTTGCTTCTGCTCGGGTTGGACCTCTCGATCGCCAGCATCGATCGCCGCGAGTCGACGGCGCACGCGGAGTCCGAATATTCCGCCGGGCGAGCGCTCCTGGTTGCCGGCCATCCGGAGGAAGCCATCTCGCGGTTCGGCGCCGCCGTGGCAATCGACCGCAAAAACGTGAACTACGCCCTCGCGTTGGGTGAGGCATATCTCGAAGCCGGCAACACGTCCGACGCTGAAGCCACGGTGAGCGCGGTGTTACAGCGCAACGAGAACGACGGCGCCGTCAACTTGACCATGGCTGAAATCATGAAGCGCGAGTCGAAATGGGTGGAGGCGGAGGCGTTCTACCATCGCGCCAACTTCGGCCGCTGGGGCGCTGACTCGGTGGCCCAGCGCGCGCGCGCGCGGTTCGAGTTGATCGACCTCCTGTCGCAACACGGTTCCCCTCGCGAGTTGCTTGCGGAATTGCTTCCGTTCGAGGAGACCTCGCCCGACAGTATCATGCCGCGAACGCGGTTGGGACAGTTGTTCATCGTTGCCGGTGCCCCCTCGCGCGCCGTCGGAGTGTTTCGTGAAGTCTTGCGACAGGACCCGCACAACGCGGCGGCTCACGCTGGCCTCGGCCAAGCGGCGCTTGCGCTGGGCAACTTTCGAACGGCGCGTGCCGATCTCGCCGAGGCGGCGAGGCTCGAGCCGGGAGACACGACGATCGCCAACTCGCTCGCCGTCGCGGACACGGTACTGTCATTGGATCCGACGGCAGTCGGGATCGACGGCAAAGCGAGAATCGCACGCAGCCGCGAATTGCTGGCGCGGACGATTGCCACTGTAAGCGCATGTCCGGAATCGTCGCCCACAGCGGCGCTCGATGCCGCAAATGCGGCGCTTTCGGTTGTGCCCGGAAGAGGACTCGACGACGCTTCTGGTGAAGCGATGATCGCCGCCGCCGGAGATCTCTGGGCCGCGCGGCCCACGTCGTGCGCGGCCGTCGCGCGCGATACCATCTTGCGACTCCTCCACGCCCGGCTGGCCGCATGAGCAAAGCTGAACGCGATGAGAATGTTATCATGTCTGTCGACGCCTTTCGCCGCGTGCTGCGCGAGCTCCGCATCGCGGCGCGCAGGACAGAGCTGGAGACCGGGTTGAGCGCGGCGCAGATGTTCGTGCTCACGGCAGCAAACGATTCGCCCGGAGCCTCACTGAACGCCATCGCCGAGCAAACGATGACTGACCGGAGTTCGGTCGCGGCCATCGTGGACCGGCTGGTGGAACAGGGACTTGCAACGCGAGACAAATCCGGCGACGACCGGCGGCGCGCGTCGGTCGCCGTCACCGCTCGCGGCAAACGCGCGATGGGCAAGAGCGCACCTGCGCCCACCGCGCTGTTGATCGCCGGACTCCGCGCGCTCAACCCCGCGGAACTGAAGGGTCTGTCGAAAGGACTGATTGCGTTGACTCGGGGAATGGGAATCGCTCACCAGCCGCCAGGGATGCTGTTTGAGGACTCTAAACCCGCGCGCCGAGCCCGGGCCAAGTCCGCTCGACGCTGACAACGCTGCCGGGCTGACAAAAGCGCCGAAGCCCACGACGGCGACCATTTGACCGATCGGTTCGTCGAGTCTGCAACATGGCGTTCCTGTTGGTTGACTTGGTCTGTACCGCGACAAACATTGGGCGACCCGCCGAGTGGGGAGCTGCAGGTTGGACTTTGGGAATGAAGCGCCGACGGAGCAGTCGGCTGGAACCGACGAGTTGACGGCGGCTCTCTACGAGCCGCTTCGTTCGATCGCCCACAAGCTCCTCGCGCGAGAGGATGAGGGCCACACGTTAAGCACCACGGCGCTGGTCCACGAGGCGTTTCTCCGGCTGGCTCGTCAGCGCGACGTCGAGTGGCAGGGGCGCGGTCACTTTCTCGCGATCGGCGCGCGTGTCATGCGGCGCGTGTTAGTCGATCACGCGCGAGCGCGACTCAGTGAGAAGCGGGAGCGGCATCGCGTGTTCGACATCGTCGCGGTCGATCTCGCTCTCGAAGACGCCCCCGGTATTGTCGACTTCATTTCGCTCGACGAAGCGCTCACGCGATTTGCGGCGCACTACCCGCGACAGGCGCGCGTGGTTGAGCTTCGATTCTTCGGCGGACTCGACACCGAGCGCATCGCGGAAGTGATGGAAATGTCTCCGCGAACCGTAAAGCGCGATTGGCAGTTCGCAAAAGCGTGGCTCGTGCGCGATCTCGAGGATCGGGGCGAGTTATGACCGCCGTCGACGACCCGTCGCGTCGCGCCCTCGTCGCGAGCGCATTCGAACAGGTCGTCGAACTCGAAGGGACCGAACGCGACGCGATGATAAACTCCCTCGACCGCTCGACGCGGGCGGAGGTGGAGTCGCTGCTTTCGGCGCTGGAGCGAAAGGGCCAACGCCTCGAGCCGAGGTTGCCGCTCGGTGCAAGGGTGCTCGACGGCTCGGCCGCGCGCGTCGGCGCGTATCGACTGTTGAGACTCGTTGGTCGTGGCGGAATGGGTGCGGTGTACGAGGCCGAGCGCGCCGACGCGACCTTCGTCAAGCGCGTGGCAGTCAAACTCATTCGGGAGGACGTGACGGGTGCGGACGTGGCGCGCCGCTTTGCACGCGAGCGTGCGATTCTCGCGGGTTTAGAGCATCCTAACATTGCGCGAATGCTCGACGGCGGGACCCTGGCCGACGGGCGTGAGTATCTCGTGATGGAGTTCGTCGACGGCGAGTCGATCACGTCGTACTGCGCCTCGAGACATCTTGGAATTCGCCAGCGACTGGAATTGTTTCTTCACGTGTGTGCCGCAGTGCAGTTTTCGCATCAGCACTTCGTGGTGCACGGGGACATCAAGCCCGGCAATATTCTCGTGACGGTCGACGGAACGCCGAAGCTCGTCGACTTCGGTGTCGCGAAGGTCATCGAAGAAGGCGATTCCCGCACGCGCGATCCGCTCACCGCGCTGGGCGCGCTCACGCCGGCGTATGCAAGTCCGGAACAGTGGCGCGGCGAATCGTTATCCGCGCTGAGCGACATCTACTCGCTCGGCGTCGTTCTCTACGAACTGTTGGCAGGCGCGCGACCGTTCGCGATCGACTCGCGGACAACGCTCGATGTGTTGCGGGAAATCGAAGCCGGCGCGCGCGCACCCAGCGTTGCCGCATCGCAGGGAGAGGACGCGTCGGGCGACGATCGCCGGCGCCGCCGCATGTTGTCGGGAGAGCTCGACACGATCGTGCTCACGGCCATCGATGCGTTGCGCCGGCGGCGATATCAAACCGTCGAGCGTTTGTCGGACGATGTTCAGCGATATCTCGACGGGCGGCTCGTGCTCGCGCAGCCGGCGACCTATCGCTATCGATTGACGAAGTTTCTGCGACGGCATCGAAAGGCCGTCGTCGCCGGAACCGCGCTTGCCCTGACGGTGCTCGTAGGCGGAGTGGTCGCGACGGTGCAGGCACGACGCGCGAATCGCGAGCGCGCCGTCGCGGAGCGGATTAGCAATTTTCTCAAGCAAATGCTGTCGGCGCCCGATGCCTCGTGGGTGCACGCGGGGAATGCCGACGTGCGCGTCGCCGATGTGCTCGATGCCGCGGCGGCGCAGGCCGACAGCGGATTGCGATCCGAACCGGCCGCTCAGGCGATGGTGCTCCGAACGATCGGTGCGGCGTATCGAGCGCTGAACCGTTTCGACGACGCCGACCGCGAGCTCAACAAAGCGCTCAAAATCGACAGCGCGCGAAAGGCACCAGGCTTTCCGGATCTCGCGGAGGACTTTCACGAGCTTGGATGGTCAATGTATCAACACGGCGATTGGACCACCGCGCTGAAGTATTACCAGGAAGCGCACCGGCATTGCGCTGTGCCGCAGGCGGATACGTCGGTCGTATGCTATCAGGCCGTCGCCGACTATGCGCTCGCCCTGACCACACGCGCGCGATTTGCGGAGTCCGAGTCCGTGTACACGGAGGTCGTGCGTCGTGGAAAAATTCGCTTCGGCGAGAACGCCGCGCCGTTGGCGGTCGTGTACGGCAACCTTGGCTTCATCGCGGACAATCGCGGGGATCTCGAAGGCGCGGAACGCTGGTATCGGCTCGCTCTCGGCGCATGGAAGTCCGGTCCGCAGCCGTCGGAACGGGTCGTCTTTTACCACTCGCTCGCGTGGAATCAGTTGCAGCGGGGGAATCTCGCCGCCGCGGAGCAGTTCGCGTACGACGGGGTGAAGAGCGCGCACGCGACCGATCAGGACCGCGCGATCGCAACGATGATGGTGTACGTCGACGCGGCGATGGCCCGACGTCGCTTGCTCGACGCCGATTCCGCGAGGGCGCTGCTCAACCAAGCGCGGCGCGCGATTCCGCCGAATACGCCCGGCGACCATCCTACGGTTTCGGCTCAGGTGCTGGAGGATGGCATCGAGCGCCTCGTCGCGAATACGCCCGTGGTCGCGGAGTCACTGTTCCGCGCGGCCGAGCGTTCTCGCATCAAGGCGTATTCCGAAGGTGATCCGCGAATTGCGCGTGTGCAGGGGTGGATCGGGATCGCCGTCGGCGCGCAGGGCCGTTTCAATGAGGCACAGACGCTCATTTCGCGCGCCGCTGCAGTCCTCGATAGCGCGTATTCGCCGAAACATCCTCTGGCGCTCGAGATGCGCGGCGCGCTTCTCCAACTGGACTCGGCGCGTGTAGCCCGCGAGAAGCCGAGTGCGGCGGCCGCGCGGTTCGGGCGGTACGCCGCGATCCGACTGTAAATCTCGGCACGGTCACGCGAATGGCCCCGTTCTTCTCGGATTTCTCGCGTCCTGTAATGTGATCGTTTGCCCACCGGGAATCCGAAAGCGTCTGTGCGCTGTCGGCTCCGCGCAGGGACGCTTCAATCCCCGATGTCGAGGACAGTTATCGATGCGTATTTCAAGAACAATCCTAGCTCTTACCCTCGCAGCGTCGGCTGCGGGTACGGTGTCCGCGCAGACGTTCGGCGGATACGGCGTACAGCTCAACGGCACGGGCGGCGGCGGAACTCCGGTCGTCACCAGCGGCGGTGTGCTCCAGTTGATCAATGACGCGTATGGCGCCACAACATCTGCGTTTACGACGTCCGCGTTTGCGTTCGATCCGTCGCAGATGTGGTCCACGTCGTTCAATCTCCATTACGCGTTCACGTCTGCCGACATTGCGAGCGGCTTCCATCAGGGCGGCGACGGAATCGCCTTCGTCCTGCAGAACGGCGGAGCGGACGCGATCGGGGCCGGCGGCGGGGAGATGGCGTACCAGGGTATGGCGGGCAACAGCATTGCGGTCGGCTTCCGATCGTTCTGGGATGACGTGTTGTTCGGACAAGATGGAGCCTTCGGCTCGACGCCTCTCGTTCCGAGTTCGGCGGACCTGCTCATCAGCGAAACCGGTTCGACCTCCGACTTCATCATTCCGGTGATGCTTTCGTACGACGGCGCGGGCACGCTCTCGCTCTCGTACACCGGCAACGACGGCGTCACCGTATTCACCGGCTCGACCGCGGTCGATCTGTCTTCGCTGGGGCCCGACGTTCGCCTCGGCTTTACCGGCGCGTCGGGTGCAGCGACGCAGCTTGCGGAAGTGAGCGACTGGAGGGTGACTGGACTCAAGGCAACGGAGTCGAGCACGTCGACTCCAGAGCCGGCATCGCTCGCGTTGACGGCGACCGGACTCGCCGGCGTCGTCGGTGTGGCGCGCCGTCGCAAGGCTCGAGTCTCGTCGATCTAATTCGCAGCGGAGCGAAGCGACAAAGCGCCTCGGCGGTATGCCGCGCGCTTTGTCATTTAGTGAGTTCTCATCGGCGTCGCAGCGGGACGGAAGCACGACCCGCGATCACCTAGTCCGAACGCGCGGGGGATGCCGGTAGGGCAAGCGCAAGGTGAACGAATTCCTCATCGCGAACGAACCCGAGCGACTCGTAGAGAGCGAGCGCCGCGGCGTTCGCGTGCTGCGTGGACAGGGAAAGCGACGACGCGCCGATGCCCCTCGCGAATGCCGCGCACGCACCGACGAGCGATCGACCGACGCCGAGTCCGCGCGCTTCCGGCAATACGAATAGGTCGTTGAGAATCAGCGATGGGCAAAGCGCGAGCGACGAGAACGAACCGTACAACTGCGCAAAGCCGACGATTTGATCCGGCGCT
>JBDTAE010000193.1:0-15127 GCA_039924785.1 Gemmatimonadaceae bacterium
GGTTTCCGACGACGACTGCAAGAAGATCGACGTCGTCCTCAAAGCGCATCCGAAAGAGAAGAAGCAACTCGACGATCTGCGTGCAAAGATGACTGCGCTTCGTCCGGCGAACTTCGGCGGCGGCCGCAACGGCGGCAGCAGAAATGGTGGCGCCAATGGCGGCGGCAATCGCAACCGTGGCGGCGACAGCACCGGTGCGGGCGGCGGTCAACGTCGTAATGGCGGGAATGGTGGAGCTGGTCGCGACTCGACGCGAGGCGGCCGTGGTGGAAACGGCGGTGGTGCCGGCGGCAGTCCCGAAATCCGCGCGCTGAACGAGCAGATGCAGGCGATTTATACGACACTCAACCTCGATCCGCGCACCGCGGGCGCCTGCGCTCGCAAGGCTGCCGGTACGCAGTTCGCGGGCGCGGCTGGTGCGGGCGCTGCGCGTCAGCGTGGTGGCCAGGCGGGCGCGCTGACCCCGTCGGGTGAAGGTGCCGCTCGTTCGGCTCGTCCGAAGACGGGACTCGTCTTCACGTCCGACAGCACCAAGACCGTGTTCCACCCGGTGATCGTGCAACTCGGTGAGGGCAATCTTGACTACACCGAAGTCATCAGCGGTCTGAAGCAAGGCGATCGCGTCGTGATGCTCGGCGCCCTCGCACTTCAGGCGCAGCGCCTTCAGCAGCAGGACCGTATGCGCGCCAACGCGAGTCCGCTGGGTGGACAACAGGGTCCCGGCGGGCCTCCGGGTGGCGGCGCTCGCGGCGGTGGTGGCGGCGGACGAGGAGGCTGATTAAATGCTTATTGGAGAAATCATCAGCGTTGCGCTCGGCGCGCTCCGAGCCAACAAGCTTCGCTCGCTGCTCACGATGCTCGGCATCGTGATCGGCGTCGGCGCGGTGATCGCGGTCGTCGCGCTCGGCACCGGCGCGCAGGAGGCAGTGAAGGCTCGCATCGCAGCGCTCGGAACCACGCTGCTCACGGTCAGCCCCGGTCAGCAGCGCGGCGGGGGTGGCGGCGTCGCGATCGCCGGCGCGCAGCAGCGTCTCACGATCGCCGATGCCAAGGCGGTCGACGAGCGCGCGATGAGCCTGCTCGCGGTGCAGCCGGAGATGCGCTCACAGCAACAGATTGTGTACGGCAACAAGAACGCGAGCACGCAGATCATCGGCACCACGCCGAACTATCTCGAGGTTCGCAAGTACACGCTCACGGCCGGAAAGATGTTTACCGCGGCGGACGACGAAGGTCGTCAGCGTGTGGCGGTCGTCGGAAATACCGTGATCACCAACATGGGAATCACGACGCCCGAAGCGTTGGTCGGTGAGACCGTGCGTATTCGCGGAACGCAGTTCACCGTCGTCGGCGTCATGGCTCCGAAGGGTGCGGCGAATGCATTCCAGGATCCTGATGATGAAGTACTCATTCCGATCAACACGGCGCGCTTTCGCGTGAACGGATCGGATCGCCTGCAGTCGATCAGCGCGCTGGCCGAAACCGAAGATAAGATTCCCGAGGCGATGGCCGAGATTCAGCGAGTGCTCCGGCGGCAGCACAAGATTCGCCAGGGGCAGCCGGACGACTTCCAGATCCGCAATCAGTCCGACATCCTCGCGACGACGCAGGAGACCACGCAGGTCATGACGTACCTGTTGGCCGGAATCGCGGCGGTATCGCTGGTCGTCGGCGGTATCGGCATCATGAACATCATGCTCGTTTCGGTGACCGAACGCACGCGCGAAATCGGTATCCGAAAGGCGCTCGGTGCGACGCGATTCAACATCCTGCTTCAGTTCCTGATCGAAGCCGTGGTGCTGTGCTGCTTGGGCGGACTCATTGGCATCGGAATGGGAGCCGGGGGCGCGATCATAATGAGCAAGACGGCGGGTTTCGCCACGCAGGTGTCGAGCTCCGCGATCGTGATGGCGTTCTTCTTCTCGGCGTTCGTCGGTGTGGCGTTCGGCGTGTGGCCGGCCCGTCGTGCCGCGTCGCTCGATCCGATCGTCGCGCTGCGGTACGAGTAAGCGCTCGGCGCTCAAACGAAAGAAAGGCCGGATGCGAGTGCGTCCGGCCTTCTTCGTTTTCAGAACGCTCATTTCGAGATCGAGAATTCGAACGGCATGTCGGCGAGCGACGTCACGCGTTTGCCGCCGACCTCCGCAGGCTTGAAGCGAAAGGACGGAAGCACGTCCCGCACGGAGCGGGTGAAGAGGTCGTGCGTCGATTCGAGAAACTTGACGGAGCTCATGTCGACCGCGCCGTTGGTATCGACGACGAACCGCACGAGCACGTGCCCGTCGATGCCCGCCTGACGCAACGACTCCGGATACTTCGGCTTGCGCGACGCCACGATTCGCATGAGCAGTTCGCGCACGTCCATTGGGCCATCGTTGGTTCCGAGGTCAAGCGAGCGGGCGATTCCCGTGCCGCTGCCACTCTTTGGGGCGCCAGCGATGGTGATACTGTCCGGCGCAGTGCCCCGAGTCAGGTCGATCTCCGGAATGCCGACGGGTATGTCCGTCGGCGGCACAACGATGATAGGCGCCGCGATGGTCCGGAGCGATTGAGCCAATGACGCGCTCGATGTCTGATGCGACACTGGAGTCGGCGTGCGACCGGCCGGCGCCACCACGAGGTGAACCACGGGATCGAGGTGCTTTGGCGCCGGCTTTCCCGTCGCCGTGCCGGTGATGATCGCGCCGATGATCGCGGTGTGAATCGCGACGCTGAGCGACGCGCCGCCGGCCCGTCTTTGTCGTTTCGCGCGCGATTCAAGGAGTAGCCCCAGCATGTTTCCTCCAGTGGCGATGATTGCGGCCGGCATCGTTGCCGCCCATCGCCACGATACGACGAAGATATTGCGCGCCCATTGAGGCCGCGTGACGGCTCGCTTACCGGACTGTGAGAAGTGGGTTGGGCGCAGGTGAAGTTCAGATGTCGAGTAGCCGTGGTCGGTTGGCGATCGAAACGAGAAGTTGCTCCGCCATCCGCGCGGCCGCGGCCTCGTTCGTCTTCGCTTACGACAAGGTCTCTCGATGGAATCCGGCCGGTGGCGAGAGTCTGGTCGAGCGAGGAAGTGCCCGGCATCCGCTCCCGCGTCGTCGTTCAACCCGGCCGCCGACAGGGCCCGCGCGCCACCACAATCCGACTGGTCCGAGGGGCTTCAATCGCGGTTTGCAGCGATAGACCGGCCGCCTGCCGGAGATGCGATACGCGATCGTGGATCCCACCGGTTGAAAGAAACTCCATCGATCCGGGTGCTGATTGTGGCGATAGTGGTCCTGTCCCATGCGCCAGTTCGGGATCTGGCGTCGATCTATCAGACACCTCTTCATGTGCAAAGCTCAAGTTCTCAAGTTCTCTTGCGGCGATATATCGGACGTTATATCTTTCTTAGCGTAACGATATATCGGAGATGTACAATGTTTGAGCACAAGACGTTTTTCTTTGGCAGCGACTGTTCGGAACGCCGAGGCCGCTGGGGCGGTTGGGACGGGATGGGAGATTGGACGGGCGGCCGGCCCGGCGGTGGCCGCCATTGGCGCGGGCGCGCCGCACGCCTGTTCGAGCAGGGTGACCTGAAATACGTGATCCTGCGCCTGCTCGAGGAAAAGCCGCGTCACGGCTACGAGATCATTAAGGAGCTCGAAAGCCGGTTCGGCGGCTCGTATGCGCCCAGTCCCGGTACCGTCTACCCGACGCTGACCATGCTCGAAGACATGGGCTTCGCTCGAATCGTGCCCGAGGAGAGCGGCAAGAAGATCTACGAGATCACGGACGAGGGTCGAAAACACCTCGCAGAGCACAGCGGCACCGTGAATGACATCTTCGATCGAATCGCTCGGTTCGTTGAAGGGTTCACCGACACTTCGATGACGGAATTGAACAAGTCATTCCAGCGGTTGGCTAGAGCCACCTTCAAGACAGCAACCTCGCATATAAATGATAAAGAGCGCATCGATCGCATCCGAGAGATCATTCAGCGCGCCGCCGACGAGATCGAAGCCACACTAAAGCAGAGCCTGTGACCGCCCGGTAGTCTCGCGCCGGAGTGCGGCAATCGCTGGACGCAGATTTCACAGGCGCTAGATTTGATCATTGGGTCGCGGAGGTTTCCGCGGCCCATTTGCCGTTATGCCGGGGTGCTCGTCTTCTCCGGTACCTCAACGCGATCGAGGCAGTTCTTGCGGGCAGCATTGAAATGACAGCCACGCCACACGGCGCGACCGGAGAAGTCCCGGCCGCCGCCGGCACCGCTCCCGTTGCAACCGGCGTGTACGCCGCTGTCCCACACCGACCGCATGTGGAGGGCAAGCCGACGGGCAAACGACTTGGGCTGCTGTCACTTACCGCCCTCGGCATCGTTTACGGCGACATCGGTACGAGCCCGCTCTACGCCCTCCAGCAGTGCTTCTCTTCGAAAGAGTATTCAATGGCCCCGACGACGGCCAACGTTTTTGGAGTTCTCTCATTGATCGTCTGGCTGCTGGTCTTGGTCGTCGCGGTCAAGTACATCGTCTTCATCATGCGCGCCGACAACCGGGGCGAAGGCGGAATCCTCGCGCTGCTCGCGCTCATTCTTCAGCAGGAAAAGCGGAACTCCGACTCGCGCCGCCGCGTCCTGCTCGTGACACTCGGACTGTTCGGCGCTGCCCTTCTCTACGGAGACGGAATCATCACCCCGGCAATCTCCGTCCTCGGCGCAATGGAAGGGCTCAAGATCGCCACACCGGCGTTCGACACGTTCATCGTCCCGCTGTCGCTCATCATCCTGTTCCTCCTCTTCGCCGTTCAGCGCTTCGGAACGGGCCGTGTCGGTACGGCATTTGGACCAATCATGGCGCTCTGGTTCGTCACGATCGCTGCGCTGGGCCTCAGAGAAATCGTCAACGAACCTCGGATCCTCGGCGCACTCAATCCGTGGTGGGGTGTTCGCTTCTTCATAAACAACGGCCATGTCGCGTTCCTCACGCTGGGCGCCGTCGTGCTCGCGGTTACGGGGGCGGAGGCGCTCTACGCGGACATGGGACACTTCGGCAAACGTCCCATTCGGATCGCGTGGTTTTCGCTCGTTCTGCCGGCGTTGTTGATCAACTATATGGGCCAGGGCGCCTTGCTCATCCGAACGCCGAGCGCCGTTGCCAATCCGTTTTATTTGCTGGCGCCGCATGCGCTGTTGATTCCGCTGGTGATTCTCGCGGCGGTCGCGGCGGTGATCGCCTCACAGGCATTGATCTCGGGCGCGTTCTCGCTTACACAGCAAAGCGTGCAGCTCGGGTACTCCCCGCGCGTCACGATCGTCCACACGTCAGCGCAGGAAGCGGGACAGATCTTCATTCCCGAAGTGAATCGCCTTTTGATGATCGGCTGCCTGCTGCTGGTTCTCGCATTCAAGAGCTCTGAATCACTCGGCGCGGCATATGGCATCGCCGTCACCGGCACCATGGCAATCACGTCGTTGCTGTTCTATGTCGTGGCGCGCAACCGATGGAACTGGTCGCTGCTGCACATCGTGCCGCTCACGATCGTCTTCCTCGCGATCGACCTCTCGCTGTTCTCGGCGAACGCGGTGAAAATCGCGTATGGCGGTTGGGTTCCACTCGTGATCGCGACGGTCGTGTTCACGCTCATGAGCACGTGGAAGAAGGGCCGCCACCTCCTCAACCAGGCGCTCAACGCGGGTTCGCTGCCGATCGATCTGTTCCTCGGCGACGTTGCGCGTCGTAAGCCGCACCGCGTCCCAGGAACCGCGGTGTTCATGACGTCGGCGAACGATTCCGTGCCGGTCGTGCTGTTGCATCACCTCAAGCACAACAAGGTGCTGCACGAGCAGGTAATTCTCATGTCGGTCGTCACTCGCGAAGTGCCTGAGATCGCGCCGGCGGACCGAGTCACCGTCGAGAAGCTCGAGTGCGGCTTCTATCGGATAACCGCGCGCTACGGCTTCATGGAATCGCCCAACGTGCCCGCGGTGCTTCAGCTCGCGCGCGGGTTTGGCATCACGGCCAAACCCATCGAGACGACGTTCTACCTCGGGCGCGAACGCATCATCGTCGCCGACGGCGAGCGACGCGACGGAACCCGCCGCGCCCCCGACGACGCGAATCTTCCACACATGGCACGCTGGCGGAAGAAAATCTTCGTCGTCATGTCGCGGAACGCGCGATCGGCAACGGAGTTCTTTGGCATTCCGCCGAACCGCGTCGTCGAGCTTGGCGCGCAGGTGGAATTCTAGACCGCAATTCCAGCTCGTGCCGGCACCGCCGCTTGCGACAAGGGACCGCGTCGATGTGACCGCAGTCCTTTGTCGTCCTAACCCCCGAGGGAGGGGTCTTTACCACTGCACTCGATTACCGATCCGTCCGAGCGCCCGACCGACCCCGCTCAGAGCGCCGTCCATGCTCAGACGCGCTGTTTCGAAGCTGCGCCGAATCTGATCGCCGAGCTCTACGCCGTCGATACGCGCGGCCATTGGCGGAATCATGAAGTTGTCGCCGCCGAAGATCGTCATGGTACGGCCGCGGTGTGGCGAATCGCTCAACCGGCCGGCCGCGACTTTCACATTCTTGTATTGCCCGTTGAAGTAAACTCGGAGGTCGACGTTGTCGCCCGGCTTGAGCTTCGATACTTCGCGCTCCAGACGACTGACGCCCGACGTTCGCATCATCATGCCGTCGTCCGAGCTCGGTTTCGATCCGCGCACGTCGACGCCGTTGATCGAGGCGATCCGGCTGCCCTCTTCGATGCCGGCTTTCGCGGCCGGACTTCCATCATCCGTCGACAGCACGAACACGCCAAGCGTGTCGCGTGAATTCCCGGTGATGGCGAGGTTGAGGCCAAGCGTGGCACGCTCGTCGTCACGGCGCACCGCGCCCGACGCGTAGAGATCTTCCGGGGAAACCGTTTTCACCCGAACCGTCTTCGTCGCACCGTTTGCGTACACGGCGAGTTGCACCTCGTCGCCCGGCTTGAGCTTGTCGAGCTCGCGGCTGAGGCGGCGCGACAGTGCGCCAGCCATCTCGTCATCGCCGACGTCTGCCGCGGCAAGCTTGAGGCTGACGCCGTTGACGCTCGCGATCCGATTGCCCTCTTCGATGCCGGCTTTGTCCGCGGGGCTTCCACTCCGCACGCTCGCGACGAGCACGCCAAGAGTGTCACGCGACGACGCCGCGCTCGTGGTGGCAATACCGATCACGGCCTTTGGTTCATCGGCAAGCATAAGATTTCGCATCCCGCTCTCGCGCGGAATGATGGTGCCCGGGCCAAGTCGCATGATCCGCGGCTCCTGCGCCGCGAGCGCCGACGCCATGGCGCTGGTGGCCAGGACGGTTGGAAGCAATGAATAGATGCGCATTCGTTCCTCGTGAATCGTGTGGGTGCGCTGAGTGAGTCACCCGTTCGCGTCCGAATGGTTTACTCGACCTGTGCAATCCTCTTAGCTTCCGAGCATGGCACCCACCACCACCCCCGATCTCCACGCGTTCGAGCATCATTGGCAGGACGAGGCGGATGCGGCCTATTTGTACCGTTTGTTGTCGAACGCCGAGTCAGATGCGAAGAAAAAGGATCTGTATCGGCGTCTCGCGGACGTCGAGGAGCGTCACGTCGATGTATGGGCGGGATTGCTGCGGCAGCACGGTCGCTCCGTAAAGCCGTTCCGTCCGACGGCACGCACGCGTTTGCTCGCGGCGCTTGGCAACGTGTTCGGTCCGGGGTTCCTGCTGCCGATGTTGCTCGCCGAAGAGGGCCGCGAGGTCAAAGGCTATCTGGCGATGCACCGCAAGACCGCGGTGGGCGCCCCCGGCGCGAATGAATCGCTGACGCTGGCGCGGGAGTCCGCCGAGCATGCGCAAACGCTCAATTCGATCTCGGGAAAGACCGGAGAGCCGTGGCACCGAGCGGAGTCGGGCGGCCTGCTTCGCAACGTCGTGTACGGCTTCAACGACGGGCTGACGGCGAACTTCGGTCTCGTCGCAGGCGTGATCGGCGCGGCGTCGGAAACGGCGCATCACACGGTTATCGTCGCGGGCGTCGCGGGGCTCATCGCCGACGCGCTCTCGATGGGCTCGAGCGGATACCTCGCCGCGAAGAGCGAGCAGGAAGTATACGCGAACGAGATTGCGATGGAGCGGGATGAGATAATGCTCATGCCCGAGATCGAGCGCGACGAGCTGGCCCTGATCTACGAAGCGAAGGGGATGGGCGCCGACTCCGCGATGGCGCTGGCCACCGAGGTGATGGCGGACCCGCAGCGAATGCTCGAAGAGCAGGTACAGGAGGAGCTCGGCATCGGAGACCCGAGCATGTCGCCGATGCGCGAAGCGTGGATCACGGGAACGGCAACCGCCGTCGGCGCGCTCATTCCAGTGTTTCCATTTCTCATATGGTCGGGCGCGACGGCGATCTGGGTGGCGTTCGTCGTCGCGATGACGTCGCACTGGCTGGTCGGCGCGGCGCGGTCAGTGTTCACGGGGCGGAGCGTGTTCCGCTCGGGCATCGACATGTTCGTCGTCGGACTCGGCGTCGCCGTGGTTGGGTACTACGTTGGGGAGTGGATCTCGAAGCTCGTCCCGTAGCGCATCACAACAAGATTGGGCGGGGCTGGCCGCTCAGTGGACACGACCTGCTCAAGCACCCTGCAATAAAAAAAGCTACGGCGACCCGAAAAGGCCGCCGCAGCTTTTTCTGTTGCAGATCAAACGACCAGGTTCAGTAGTCGCCCCTGGACGAAAATGATTTTCTTCGGCGTGCCAGTCACGAACTTGGCAATGGCCGGATCGCCCATCGCCGCGGCGACTGCGGTCTCTTGCCCCTCGCCGGCGTTGATCTGAATCGTCCCGCGGGTCTTTCCGTTGACCTGCACGGCGATCGTCGATCGCTCCTCCACAATCAGCCCCGGATCGAACAACGGCCAGCGCGCGTCGAACACACTCTCCTTGTGGCCGAGGTGCTCCCACAGCTCTTCGGCCACGTGCGGCGCGAACGGCGCGATGAGCTGCACCAGCGGCTCGACTTCCGAGCGATGTGGCGTGCGTTCGTTCCGACGAAGCACGTTGACGTACTCCATCATCGCGGCAATCGCCGTGTTGTAGCTGAGCGCGGGAATGTCCTCACCAACTTTCTTGATGGTTTGGTGAAGCTTGCGCGTGACGTCGGCCGACGAGTCGTCCGCGGTGGCGCCGAGAACGGATGCCCATACGCGGTCGAGGAAGCGGCGGACGCCGAGGATGCTCTGGTCGCGGAAGTCGCCGCCTTCCTCGTACGGTCCGAGGAACATCAGGTACGTCCGGAACGTGTCGGCGCCCCACCGCTCGATGTACTCGTCGGGGTTTACGACATTGCCGCGGCTCTTCGACATCTTGGCGCCGTCACGAATGATCATTCCGTGCGCGCGGAATTTCGTGAACGGCTCCTCGAAATTGAGAATGCCGGCGTCCTTGAGCACCATCGTGATGAAACGCGAATACAACAAGTGCAACACAGCGTGCTCGTTCCCGCCGATATACGACGTAACGGGCAGCCAGCGCTCCGTGCGCTTCTCGTCGAACGGAACGTCATTGAACTCGCTGCTCGGATAGCGCAGGAAATACCAGGCGCTGTCGAGGAACGTGTCGGACACGTCGGTTTCACGACGCGCATGGCCGCCACAGGTCGGACACTTCACCTTGTACCACGACTCCACGCGCGCCAGCGGTGAAACACCGCTGTCGTCAGGCTTGAAGTCTTCGACGTACGGCAGCTCGACCGGCAGATCGCTCTCCGGGACCGGCACGGTGCCGCACTTGTCGCAATAGATGATCGGGATCGGCGGGCCCCAGTACCGCTGGCGCGAGATACACCAGTCGTGCAGCCTATAGTTCACGATCGCCCGCGCGTGACCGTGTGCCGCGAGCCATTCGACGATGCGCAGCTTGCCCTCGGCGACGCTGAGATTGCTGAAGTCGCCAGAACGAACGAGACGCACGTTCTCCGTCTCCGTATACGCTTCTTCGAGCGGAGCGAGCGATCCAGGCAACGTCGCCGGCGCGATGACGCGCGTGATCGGCAGATCGAAGACTTTCGCAAACTCGAAATCGCGCTCGTCGTGCGCCGGCACCGCCATGATGGCGCCCGTGCCGTACTCCATCAGCACGTAGTCCGCGATCCAGATCGGGATTGGCTGCTGGGTAGCCGGATTGATCGCGAACGAGCCGGTGAACACGCCGGTCTTGTCGCGATTCACTTTGCGTGAGACGAGATCCTGCTTCGACGCGCGCGCCTTGTACGCGTCGATCTCGTCACGCTGCTCATCGGTCTTGACCATGTCGACGAGCGGATGCTCGGGGGCGAGCACGAGATACGTCGCGCCGAAAATCGTATCCGGTCGCGTGGTGAACACGCGCACATCGACCGGCTCCGACGTGAATTCGCCACTGCCGCCCGACGCGATCGTGGCCGTGCCGGTCAACTCCTGCAGATCCTGGACGCGAAAGCTGATCTCGGCGCCGTCGGACCGGCCGATCCAGTTTCGCTGCGCCTGCTTCGTGGTCTCCGACCAGTCGATGGTGTCGAGGTTCGACAGCAGTCGCCCGGCGTAGTCGGAGATCCGGAAAAACCATTGCTCCAGGAGTCTCTGCTCGACTTTTGCGCGGCAGCGCTCGCATTCACCGGCAATGACCTGCTCGTTGGCGAGCACGGTCTTGTCGTTGGGGCACCAGTTTACCGCCGCCCGCTTCTTGTATGCGAGGCCGCGTTTATAGAGCTGTAAAAACAGCCACTGGGTCCACTTGTAGTAGGACGGGTCCGTCGTCGACAGCTCGTGTCGCCAGTCGACCATCAGGCCGGAACGCTTAAGCTGCCGCCGAAAGTTGCCGATGTTTTGGGGGATGAGATCGGCCGGGTGCAGCCCGACTTTCAACGCGAAGTTTTCGGAGTGGATACCGAACGCGTCGTAGCCAAGCGGCTCGAAGACCGTGTGGCCCTGGAGTCGCTGGAAGCGCGCGTAAATGTCGTTGCCGGTAAATGCGAAGAGGTTCCCAACGTGCAGCCCCTCAGCCGAGGGGTACGGGAACATCATCAGAGCGTAAAACGGACGGTTGCCGGCGTCGAGGTCGGCATGGTTGGTCCCGCGCTTTTCCCAGCGCTCCTGCCATTTGCGTTCGATACCAGCAGGATCGTACCCGACCGGATCTTCGGTCGGTGTTCGACGAGTTGATTCTGTCATGTTTTATGGTGGTTACAGTGGAATCTAGCGGCCGATGAACCTTCGTCCCAGTACGCGCCTACTCTCCTCGCTCGTCCTCGAGCCCGCCCAGCACACGGCGCAGTCATTGCGCCGGCGGCTGATCGTCTTCGCGGGGGTTGCGGCAGCCATCCTGGTTGGTGGAGTGGCCGCCACCGGCCTGTACGCGCTCAAGCTCTCCATGGGCAATGACGCCGACGCCCGCGTCGCAAACGCCGCGTCCCTGTCAAAAGAGCTGATCGAGCGAGTGCTTGCCGAGCGCGAGCGTCAGGTCGAGCTAGTCGCGTCCGAGCCAACCGTGATTCAAGCCGCGCAGAAGGGCGCCGTGCAGGCGATTGCCCTCGGACTGCCGCAACAGCTCGGCAACTCGATGCAGCCGTCGGTTCTGGACGGAATCGAAGCGCGATTCAAGGCCAAACGGTCGCTCCAGGTCGACGAGCCGACAATTGGTTATTTGACCAAACTGGCGCCCAAGCTCGACATCGCCGAAGTCATGGTGACCGATCGCTTTGGGTACAACGCCGTCACGACATCGCTGTCGTCCGATTTCGTTCAGAGCGATGAAGACTGGTGGCAAACCGCTTGGACCACTGGCAAAACACGCGCTTCGGCGACGGCGGATCCCGCGACGCAGCGCACGGTGGTCGAGCTCGCATCGGCGATCCTCGATGGTGGAACGAAAGTCGGTGTCGTGAAGGTAAAATTCGGCCTATCTGTCGTCGACTCGGTGCTCTCGGCCGGCTCGGATCGCAATGCAACCCGCGTCGACCTCGTCGACAGCACGGGTCGCATCATCGCCAGCTCGGTTCCGGGCGTTCGCTTCAAACCGTTCTCCGGGTTCGCCGAGATCTTAGCGCACGATTCGGCTTCGGCGCTCGTGTTCAGCGCCGATTCGACCAAACAGCGCGGCGCGGTGGCGTTCACCAACGGACACAGTTGGCGGGTGATCGCGCACATGCGCGACTCCGACGCCATGCGAGCGTACAACGTCGCGCGATGGTCGTTCATCGGCGGCGTCGCGGTGATGCTCGTTCTACTTCTCATATCGCTCGGGCTCGTTGCGCGTTTCATCGAGCGGCGCATTACGAACCCGGCGCAGGAGCTTGCGATACTCGCGGAAGCGGTGGCGGCGGGCGATCTGTCGAAGCAGATCACGTCGGACGCCGGCAACGACGAAATCGGACGCCTGTCGCGCGCCATCGGCGCCATGATCGCCGAACTCCGCCGGCTGGCCCTGGCACTCAACGAGTCGACGCACGAAACGGGAATGCTGACCGCCGAAATCACGGCCGGCTCGGAGGAGATGTCTGCGTCAGCGGGCGAGATCGCGCATACGGCCTCGGACCTCAGCCAGCAAGCGAACGTGATGGCGGGCACCATTCAGTCGCTCACGACGCTGTCGGGCCAACTCGTCGACGTGGCGTCCCGACTCGACCGCGGCGCACATGAGGAAGTCGCGCGCAACGAGACCCTGCGCTCGCTCGCGCTCGAGAACCGGTCGCGCCTCGACAGCAGTTCGCAATCCCTCGCGACGCTCGTCACCGACGTCGAAGCGAATGCCGCCGCGATCGATGGATTGGCGCAGGCCTCTGAAGAAGTTCGCACGTTCGTCACGCTCGTCCAAAAGCTGGCGCGGCAATCGAAGTTGCTCGCGCTGAACGCGGCGATGGAAGCCGCGCGCGCCGGTGAACACGGCCATGGGTTTGCGGTCGTTGCTGAAGAGGTCCGACGCCTGTCGGCAATGTCGTCCGACGCGGCGGAGCGCACGGAGCGGGTCGTCCGCGGCGTGCTGAATGGAATTGCGCAAACTCGCGCGGCCAGCTCACGGTCGGTCGACACGGTGCGCGCGGTGCGCGGCGCAACGGAAGAAGGGTCTCGCTCGTTTGGAGAAATCGAAAAGACCGTCGCTCAAGCCGACGCGTGGACGTCGTCCATCGAAAGCGCGGTGACCGCGGCGAACGGGCTGACACAGGAGATGAGCACGAAACTCGAGTCGCTGTCGGTCGGCACGGAGTCGTTCGCGGCCGCGATGGAAGAGGTCGCCGCGTCGAGTCAGGAACAAAGTGCCAGCACGGAGCAGATTGCGGCGGCGGCGGCTACCCTGTCGGACGCTGCTGATCGCCTCACGAAACTCGTCGCGAATTTGCGGCTCGAAGAATTTCAGCGAGACGAAACCGCGGATGCGCCTCAACCGCGGCAGGCCAGCAAGCCGATTCCGCTCGGCGCGCGGGTGGTCGCCGCCGCTGCCGCGCGACGCGCCGCGGACGAGACACGGAAGAAATCGGCGTAACGTCTCGACTCAGACCCGCGATGGGCCATGGGCCGCGTGCCTCGTCGGCCCGGATGATCAGCGTTTGAGTTTTCTAATCCAGCCCTGATAGCGCACCGGCGTCCACGAGCTATCGGGTGCTGCGTTTTCGGGACCGATCGTCGCAATCGCCACCGTTGCGCCCGCGGCGGCGAAGTCGTCGAGCAGCGCGTCGCGATCCGCTGCGCTCAGCGCCCAGAAGCTACCCGTGAGCGTTCTTGGAACATTCGCGACGATCCGCAGCCGCCCCGCGCGCGCCCAGTAGGATTCGGCGTGCGGTCCAATGACGGCAATGCGGGTTCCGGGCGTGATGCCATGCGTCTCGAGATCGCGCGCGATGTTGAGCGAGACGTTGCCGAAGGCGGGCGACGCCGTTTCGTTCGCCTGTCGCGCGTCCTGATCGAGCCGCAAGCCAAGGCGCAGCCCCAGCACCAAAGCGAGCGTGACTCCCAAAGCTGCCTCGAGCTTCCGGGCGAAGAGCACCGGCCGTTTTTCGCGAATGGCCGCACGCGCCGCGATGAAGATGACGACGAGCATCGCGAACGTGCCAACGCGGAGGAGCACTGGGTCGGCCGGACTCAAAACCGCGCGCGTCACGCCGAGGCCGACGATGACGACAGACACCCAGAGCGTCTTTGAGCGCGACGAAACCAACACGCCGACCGTCACGCCCCCGACGATTGACGCGACCAGCGCCAATCCGAGAATGGTGGTGCTGCTGAACGCCTCGATCGCGGCTGGAATGAGTAATCCGACCGCCGCCGCAACCGGAGTCATTCGACGGGGAAGCGGCAACACCGCGAGCGCGACCAACGAGCCGGACAGCACGAATGGCATGATGTAGCGAGCGGTCACGAGCACCACGGCGTACGCCGCCACGCCCGCCGCGGCCGGAACGAGCACGACCCAACTGTCGCGCCACGCCGCCTTCAGCACGCTGCGCGGCGCGCCGACGATCAGCACGACCACGAATAGAAGCGGCGTAAGATTTTGTATATAAAACAACACGAATACCCGCAACGTCGCCATCTGCTGCGAGACGTTCAGATGCGGCACGACGCCGCGATTCCACCGGCCAGGATCGAACCACATCGGGTCCGTCCCCATTGCGTCGCCGGGCACGCCCACGCCGGGCAGGATGACGTCGGTCGCGGGCGTTCGCGCACCAACGGGAACGCCGCCGAGCGACGGTGGGTTCTGCTCGTTGACATACCAGGCGTAGGTAAGTCGTCCCGCATCGCCGACGGTAAAGTGTCCCGCGACGTGCGACAGTACCGCCGCCCACGGCGCAAGGATGAGGAGCCAAGTCACGCCGGCAAAGAAAACAGCTTTCATCTCCCGCCTGCGCATTGCCACCGCCAACGACGCGAGACACACGATCGCCCACGGCACCATGAACGACTTCGCCAGTGCGCCGATTCCGAGCGCGGCTCCGAGAACAATGGCGTTCCGCCCAGCGTGCTGGGCGCCATTTCGCAAACGCAGCATCGCACCGAAAGCGACGAACACCGTGGTGGCGCACAGCAAATCCGGCGTCGTCAGCTCGAGCGGAATCATCGTAAGCGCAACCACGGCGAAAAGCGCATAGACCGCCGCCAGCCCCGTCGCCGAGT
>JBDTAE010000194.1:0-2783 GCA_039924785.1 Gemmatimonadaceae bacterium
TACGTCGTCGGACAGCGCAGGGGCGAAATCGGCATCCGCATGGCGCTGGGCGCACATGTTAGAGAAGTATCACAGTTGGTCGTCGGCCAATCGCTGCGACTCGCGGGCGCGGGGGTTCTCATCGGCATCGTGGCGTCGGTGGCCGCGACAAGATTTCTCGGCTCGTTGCTGTTCGAAGTCAGTCCAACCGACCCGCTCGTCCTCGGCGGGACCGCGATTGTCTTGTTGATCGTGGCGGCCGCGGCGAGTCTGGGTCCGACGCGCCGCGCCGCGAAGACCGATCCTGTCGAAGCGATGCGCGGCTAGTCGGCGCGCATTGCAACGAGGGGATCGACCCGTGCGGCGCGCAAAGCGGGCAACCAGCTCGCGACGGCGGAAACGATGAGTAGCACTACTGCGACGCTGCCGAAGGTCAACGGATCGGTCGCCGTGACGCCGAACAACACGCCGGACATCACTCGTGTGAGGCCGAATGCGCCGACGAGTCCAATCGCGACGCCGAGACCGGCGAGTCGCAGTCCGCTTCCCACGACCATTCCAAGCACGTCGCTCGACTGCGCGCCGAGTGCGACGCGTACGCCGATCTCGCGCGTGCGCTGTGTGACGAGATAGGCGAGCACTCCATAGATGCCGAGTGCACCCATCACGAGCCCCAGTGCACCGAATAGTCCAAGGAGCACGGTAAGGAGGCGGGGTCGCGCGACCGCCTCTCCAATCGCCTCATCGAGCGTGAACGCGGCGGTGATCGTTTGCTGCGGTTCGACCGAGTGAATCGCGTCCTCCACGCGTTTGATCATCAGCGCGGGATTCTCAGTCGTTCGAACGACGAGATTCACTTTCGCGCGGAACGCCTGTTGAATGCTCGCATAGACACGCGGCTCCGGCGTTTCGTCGACGGAATTCTGATGCACATCCCCAACCAATCCAACGATCGCGGCGGTCATCGTCTTTCCCGTCAGGCGATTCGTTCCGAGCGACACGTTTCGTCCAACCGCATTTTGTCCCCGAAAGAATCGCTTCGCAAACGCTTGATTGACGACGAAAACCATTGGCATGTCCGCTCGGTCGCTGCGGGCGAGGTCGCGTCCGGCGATGAGGGGAACGCCCATCGCCGAAAAGAACCCATCGCTTGTGAACATGATGGTTGCGGTCGGCATGTCTCCGCTGGGACCGCGCGAGCTCCCTTCGGGCAAAATAGGAATCGTCTCACCATCGCCACGGAATGGGAGATCTCTAATCGCGCCGGCCGCGGCGACGCCAGGCAGCGTGCGAACCTTGTCGAGTATGGACGCGTACACGCCCTGCATATCGCTCGGCGTGGTATGCCGCTGCGTGGAGATGGTAAAATTGACCGCAAGCCGACTTGCCGGAACGAACCCAAGATCGACGCGCGTGAGTTTGATGAAGCTTCGCGTCATCAGGCCGGCGCCAACAACCAGAATCATCGCGAGCGCGACTTCGGCGACGACGAGTGCGTTGCGAAGTCCGCCGCCGCCCCGTGTCGCACCACGCGCGCCTTCGCGAAGTGAGCGCTGGAGCTCTGGACGCGAAGCACGCAGTGCGGGAATGAGACCGAACGCGATTCCGGTCACGATCGAGGCCCCGGCAGTGAACAACAATACGGTACCGTCGACGCCGACGTCTTCTCCGCGTGGCAATTGTCCCGCGCCGAGTTGAACTAATAGTCGCGACCCAAACACAGCGAGCGCGACGCCGAGTATTCCACCGGCTATCGCGAGAACGAGGCTTTCGATGAACAACTGCGCAACGATGCGACTCCGCGCCGCTCCGAGCGCCGCGCGAATCGCGATCTCGCGCTCGCGAGTATTCGCGCGGGCGAGCAGCAGGCTCGCGATGTTCATTGAGGTCATGAGCAGGACGAACGCGACCGCACCGAGAAGGACCAGCAGGCTCGTTCGCACCTTTCCGACGATCGATTCCTGAAGCGGGATCGCCGATGCCGCTGCCGCGCCGCCGTTGTCGTCTGGATACTCTTTGGCCAACCCGGTCGCAATCGCATTGAGCTCAGCGCTCGCCTGCGCAACGGTCACGCCAGGTCTCATGCGACCGATCATCGCGAGAATTCTCACCGGGCGAATTCTCGGAATCGAGTTATCCGGGATCGTCGAGAATGGGACGTACACGTCGACGTGAGATGAGGGATATCTAAAACCCTCCGGCATCACGCCAGTGACTTCGAACGATTCGTCTCCGAGCGTGATCTTCTGCCCGACGATCGTCCGTTGTCCGCCAAACTGCCGAACGAAGAAGTCGTGCGAGAGCACGACGACGCGATCGTTGCCGCCCCGGACCATCTCCTCATCGCGAGGCACGCGGCCAAGTGCGGGCGCAACGCCGAGCGTGTTCCAGAACCCTGGCGTGACAAAAGTCGCCGCAAGACGTTGCGGTTCCCCTGCGCCAGTGAGGTCCGTGCCGCTCTGGCCATCGGAGTACCAATACCCTCCGAGATCGGTCAGCGAACGCCGCCGCGCGCGCCAGTCGTCGAGGTTCACCGCGGAGATTGGTCCAGGCGTGCTCGACGTCGCGGTGGTCGTGTTTTGATAGACGCGAAGGAGTTGCTCGGGATGCGGATACGGGAGCGGTTTCAACAGCACACCGTTCACGACGCTAAAAATTGCGCTGTTGGCACCGATCCCCAGCGCGAGCGTCAGGACCGTCACCGCCGTGAACACGGGATTCTTTGCGAGCGTTCGAACCGCGAACCGAATGTCCTGTCGAATTGAATCGACGTGTTCGTTCCAACCGCGCGTCTGTTCGCTCGC
>JBDTAE010000195.1:0-9272 GCA_039924785.1 Gemmatimonadaceae bacterium
CAGCAAACGCGCGATGACCGTCGCCGACATCGGACGGTGGCGCACCATCCGCGACGTCGCGATTACGGACGACGGCACGTGGGCGAGTTACGGCTACAATGAGCGTCGGGTCGACGACACACTGTTCGTGAGGAATCTGGCGAGCGGCGCAGACACGAAGATCCCGCGGGCGTCGCGCTCACAGTTCTCTGATGACTCCAAGTGGGTCGCCTACTTCGTCGCCGATCCAATTCGCGCCGATAACGGTGCCGCTGCTCCGGCGCCCACTCCACTGAACGGCCCCGAGCGCCTCGAGCTTCGCAATCTCGCGACCGGGGTCGTCACCGCGTTCGACAACGTCGCGTCATTCGCGTTCTCGAAAGGCTCCAACGCCATGATGGTCCGCAAGGCGCGCGCGCCGGGCGCTGCCGCCGGCCGCGGCGGAGCGGTGGCAGCAGCGGCGACACCAGCGCCGGCACCAGCGCCGGCAGGGGGCGGACGCGGAGGGCGTGGCGGCGCGGGAGCAGCAGCCTCAGTCGCCGGAACCGACCTCATTCTCCATCACCTGCACGACGGCGCCGATGAGCTCATCGGGAGCGTGAACGCGGCGGAGTTCAATAAGCCCGGGACGGAGATGGCATACACGGTCTCGTCATCGGACCGCGACGGCAACGGCCTCTATCTCGAAACCATTGGCGGCACATGGGCGCACCACACGCTCGACAACGTGCGCGCCGATTACGCCCGCCTGACGTGGGACGACTCCGGCAGCGCGGTCGCTGCGCTTCGCGGCATGGACCGGCGCGGCTTCACGGAAAAAGAGAACGCGCTCATCGCGTACTCGAATCTCGACAGCGCCGAGCCGGCGACGTTCGTCCTGGATCGAAAGAATTTGAGTGGGCTCGTCGACTCGATGGTGATCAGCGAGAAGGGCACGCTGTCGTGGAGCCCCGATCACGCGAAGCTCTTCGTCGGACTCAAGGAGCAGGAAGCCCGTCCGCAGCCGCGCCGCGATTCGACGAGCACCACGCCGGTCGAACCGGTCGGCAACGTCGACGTCTGGCACTGGAAAGACGCATACATCCAGCCGGTGCAGATGGTTCGCGCGCAGCAGGATCGCAACCGCACGTTCACGGCCGCGGTGATTCTCGCGCAGAAAAAGGTCGTCCCGCTCGCCGATACCAACATGGATCGCCTGCAGGTCGGCAAGGACGGCAACTGGGCCGTTGGCCAGGACGACAAGGCGTTCATCGACGACTGGAAGCCGCAACTGAACGACATCTATCGCGTCAACGCCAACACCGGTGAGCGAACGGCAATCATCAAGGCTCAGGAGCGATCCTTCGGCATTTCGCCGGACGGCAAGTATTTCTTGTACTGGAAGGGCGGCAACATTTGGTCGTACGACTTGGCGGCCAACACGCACACGAACATCACCAAAGCCGCGCCGGTCAGTTTCGTAAATGCTGAAGACGATCACGTCGGCGAAAAGCCGGCGTACGGAATCACCGGCTATACAAAAGATGGCAAGTCCGTCATCCTCGACCACAAGTACGATTTGTGGATCGTCTCGCTCGACGGCAGCAACGCACCGCGGAATCTGACCCAGGGCGCCGGCACGAAGAGCGAGATGCGCTTCCGATATCAGCCTCTCGATGCTGAAGCGGGAGCGCCCGGCGGCGGCGGTTTCGGTGGACGTGGCGGCGGTGGCGGCGCCGCGACGATCGACCTGTCGAAGCCGATGCTCCTCACCGCCTTCAGTGAGCCCGACAAGAAAGCCGGCTACTACGAGTTGGACGGCGACAAGCTCACGAAGCTGGTGTACGAGGATCGCATCTTCGGGCGTCCGGTCAAAGCCAAGAACGCCGACAAATTGCTCGTGACCCGCGAAACGTTCGTCGACTTTCCCGACTACTGGGTGACGGACACGCACTTCGACAACCCGAAGCGCCTGACCGCGGCCAACCCGCAGCAGGACGAATTCAGGTGGGGCCACCGGGTCCTGTTCGACTACAAGGACAAGGACGGCCATAAGCTCCAAGGTACGCTCGCGATTCCCGACGGCTACCAGTCGGGCCAGAAGCTGCCGATGCTCGTTGACTATTACGAGAAGAATTCACAGAACTTGAACAAGTATGAGACGCCGCGGTACGCGAACGCGCCGCAGTACGTCGACTACGTCAGCAATGGCTATCTGGTGATGGTCCCGGACATCTACTACCACACCGGGCACACGCATACGGACATGTTGAATTCGATCGAGGCCGCCGTCGCCAAGGTCGAAGCACTCGGCTACGCGGACCCGAAGCGCGTCGGGCTGCACGGCCACAGCTTTAGCGGCCAAGGCTCCGCCTATATCTCGACGCAGTCGAAGATGTTTGCCGCGATCGTCACCGGCGCGGCGGCGGTCGATCTCGTTTCCGACTTCAACCAGTTGTGGAAAACGAGCGGCACGAACCAACATCGCTACGACACGTACGGCCAGGGGCGCTTCGGCACCAACCCCTACGAGAACCTCGCGCTCTTTCAGGATCAGTCGGCGGTGTTCCATGCGCAAACCATGAACACGCCGCTCCTCATCGAGCAAGGCACGAGCGACGGTTCGACCGAATGGCTCCAGGGCGTCGAGTTCTACAACGCGCTCCGCTTCCTCAAGAAGCCCGTGATCTTCCTTTCCTACGAGGGCGAGGCGCACGGCTACACGCGGTATGACAATCAGTACGACGTCGAAGTCCGCATGCAGCAGTTCTACGATCATTACCTCAAGGGGATGCCCGCTGCGGATTGGATCGAGAACGGCATTCCATTCCTGAAGAAGAAGACTCCGACGGGCGCCGCCGCGCTGCCGGTCACGATCATGGGTGGCGGTGCCGGAATCGGGACGCCGATGACTGGGGGTGGTGGGGGTGGGGGCGGTGCAGGTGCGACGCCTCCGACGCCGTAATCGCTCGACTCCGTGAATTGGCCGCGGAGTCGACCGAAGGATCAAGGCGGTTTCTACGAAGAGTAGAGACCGCCTTTTTTCATACTCGTGACTCGGACGGGTTGCGCGGTTAACTCGAAGGGCAGACGGGTCAGCAGATTACCGAGAGGTGCCGGTGCGACGCGCCGCGACGGCAAACTGTAGAAAATATTTCCTGAGATAGTCGGGGAGATCGAGCTCCGCGTCGGCGTCGAAAAAGACGCGACAGAATTGCTCGCGCGCGCGCAGGATTTCCCGACGCCTCGCGAGATTCCACCGCGGATCTGTCGCCGTCAAGTCGAACAGCTCGAGTGCGCGATCGAGTGCGTGCTCCAGTCGATCGGGTCTGCCTTGCTCGCGCGCCCGCAAGGCCCGGTCAACCTCGCTGCCGACGTTTCCGAGTTGCTCGGACAACGTGAGCGTTTGCCAGCGGCCGGCGGCAAGCGAAGCATGTGCGGGCACTCGGGTCGTCATCGGTCGATCAGCGAAGCGACGACGTGTCGGATGCGCATTTGCAGCGTGGGGTCTTCCACGCTCCGCGAGCGGTTGCCCTGCATGGGACGAACGTTGATCATCGAGTCAAACTCGAGCCAGCCGTCGCCGGCCTCGCCGGGATAGAGATTGATTCCCCAGATGTCCGCTTGCGCCGAGCCATCTTCGAGAAGCAGTGCCTCTTCGTCCGAGTGAAGCTCACCACCGATCGCCATAATCTCGCGGCCAACGTCCACCGCGGCCTTCACCATATCGCCGAACCGGAGGCTCGCGATCTCGGAAACCGCCGCTAGTGAAATTCTTGCGCGAACAATGCGCGGGTGATCGACGTCCATTTCGTAAGGTAGCGCGCCAAGCGTTCGGCCGCCGGTGACGCCCCCGGTCCCGGTGGCTGCTGCGATCGAGCTGAGTAGAAACGGAGCGTCTTCCAGCGGCGACGTCCGCGCAATATTCTCAATCGCGCATTGCTTCGACGGGATTCAAACGAGATGCCCGAAATGCCACGGGCAAACTCGCGAGCGCACTCGCCAATGCGAGCAGACCCATCGTCGCACCGAGCGTCAACGGATCACGCGCATTCACACCATACACCAATGACGAGAGGGATCGCGAAGTCGCGAGATACACGATCGCGCCGAGTACGACGCCGAGCCCGGCCAACGCAACGCCCGTGCGCGCGACCATCCGTGCGACGTCAGCCGGCACCGCACCGAGCGCAATGCGCATACCGATTTCTTTCGTGCGCTGCCGCATCGTGTAGCTGAGCACCGCGTAGATACCCAACAGTGCGAGCACGAGCGCGAGCGCGGCCAATGCGCCGAGCAACCATGCTGCACCGCGACGTGCGATCGCGGAGTGGGCAACGATGTCTGAGAGCCGCGCCACGTTTGACACTGGTACCTGCGCGTCGAAGCCCCGGACCACGTCGCGCAACCGTGCGGCGGCTCTTGCGGATGGCAACGACGATCTCACCACAATTGTAAAGTCGCTCGACGTCTCGACGGACGGGTAGTACAGCGCGCCATCATCATCCGCGGAGGGCGCGAGATCGGATTTCTTGACGGCGCCGACGACGCCGACAACTCGCATCGAACCGACATTGAGGACTCTGCCGATGGGATCTTCGTCGCCAAACAAGCGCCGCGCCAACACCTCATCGATCACCACCGGCGCTTCTTTCGCGTTTGGGTAGTCGCGAAGCATGTCGGATTGTTCGTTGCCAACGAGTCCAATTCCTCTCCGTAGCGGAATTCTCATCGCACGGAAATATCCGGCCTCGACCTGCCACCAATTTGCCGGAATCGAATGTTTCATTCCCTCTTGGCCAGGCTCCGCGCTGACCGCAACGCGGTGGATTGCCGCGTCCCGCGTGCGAGATAGCTGAACGGTGTAACGTCCGTAAATCCCACCGCGGAGAACCCTGGCGTGGCACGCACCTCAGCGAGCAACGCCTCGTGTTGCGCGAGCGATCGTCGCGCAGCGTCAATCGTCTGCGCCGGGAAATAATGCGACGCGGGAAATACGACTCTCGCCGTCGTGACACCGTCGGCATCAAAGCCTGGATTGACGTCGAGGAGCGAAACGAGGCTCCGCGTTGCCGTGAGGCATCCGAGCAATAGGACCAGCGCGAGCGCGATTTGTACGATGACGGCACCGTGCAGAAATCGATTGCGTTGGCGGCCGGTCGAGGCAGTGCGGGTTACCCCGTCGCACAACACGTCGCGAGAGTTGTTGCGCAACGCGCGAAGCGCCGGCGCGGTGCCAAACGCAATCGCGGTACACATGGTGGTTGCCGCCGCGACCATCAGGACGAACGGATCGACTCGAACGTTGTACAATTCCGGCAACGCGCTCGCCGCGAAGCCACTGCACGTCGTGAGCGTGAGCCACCCCGCTGCAACGCCGCATACGCCGCCCGCGAGGGCAAGGATTGCGCTCTCGGTGACGAATAATCGCACGATGTCACCGCGACTGGCGCCGAGCGCCAACCGGATCGAGATCTCGTGAGCACGGCCGGTTGTTCGCAGTAGCTGGAGGCTCGCGACGTTCGCACACGCGATAAGCAGAACGAGGGCGACGGCGGCAACCAGAATCGCCAGGATCGGGCGCAGTCGCTCCGCCCAGGTGTCCACCAAGGATCGCGCTTCGATCGACTGGCGAGATCGCGTCGCATAAAACTGCGGCTGTTCTTGTGTCCATCGAGCCATGGCCGCCGTCAATGCGCCCCGAACGTGCGCCCTCGTAACGTCGGTCCGCATTCGTGCGATCGTCGGGACGACTCCGCCGCCGTGCTGCGTTTCCTGATTTGCGCGGCGATTGAGGAACCCGTCGAGAGGCCGCGGCGTCCAGAGCTGCACGCCGAGCGGGTATGAGAACTCCGGAGGCAATACTCCGATGAGCGTAAGTGACGAGTCGTTGAGACGGATCGTCCGTCCCAATGCGTGTTTGTCACCGCCGGTGAGAACGCGCCAAAAGCCATAGCTCAGCACGACGACATTCGTCGCGCCGAGTCGTTCGTCTCGATCGTCGTAGAGTCGTCCGAGATACGGCACGACGCCAAACACGCCGAAGAAATTGCCCGTCGTTGCCACGCCGGAAATCCGCTGAGACTGGCCAATGCCGGTGAGATTCACGTCGACGGTGCGGTATCCTCCGACTGCGTCGAACAAGTCGGTCCGCGTCTCGAGGTCAAACGTTTCTGCCGGATTGAGGCCGTAGTGCGCGGCGAACCGCGGATCGTATAGCCCGATGTCGAGCACCCTCTCAATTCCGGGAACGGGAAACGGGCGGAGGACAACGGCCTCCACCGCGCTGACAATGATTGTATTCGCGCCGATCGCAAGCGCGAGGGTGGCAATAATCGCGGTCGTAAACCCATAGCTGTTGCGAAGTGATCGCAGGACGATTGCAAGATCTCTCATCGTATCGGACTCCTGATCGTCGTGGCCTCCGACAAGGACACCTCAGCGGGCTCGGTTCCCCACGTCATCTTCACCGACGCCTATTTGCGCCATCGGTTGATCAACCCAACCAAGCGCGCTATCCCTCGCCGAGCGCTTCGATATCTCCCAGGTCCTTCATTCTCCCGCTCGCGCGCTTGTTCTTGATCAGCGCGTCGCGACCAAGGAACGGAATGCGCATTCTCCGGCGTTGCGTCGATCCAGACGTCGAGATCGACGTCGCGCGCAGTGCACCATGGATACTCAACGCGTGCGCACCGACGACAAGGAACCGCGCATCGGCCGCGACGAACGCCGCGAGCAAGTACCGATAGTCATCTGTGAGCTCGAGGCTACTCGTCGGCCGCACCAAGGCGAGTGAGAACCACCGGCATCGTAGCGCGCGAATACGAAGGGAACGGACATCCCGTCAGCGCCCACATCTCGCGCGAAAGCCGGGTCACGAGGGCGATGCGTTCGGACGGAGTCGGCGGACAGGGGGGTTCACTGGCCTCGCGGCTCCGCAGCGGCACGATGCGAACAGTCATGTTAGGGCGACTGGCCATATTGAAACTTAACGACGACTCATGGCACTTGCTCCTCATTCTTCGCTGCAAGAAATTTTTTTGCCGCGAGTCTTGCTCGCGCAATCTCTCGGCCCGGCAACCTCGAGTCCGAGTGCTCGATTGCGTCCGCACCCCACGCTTCCCACGTGGGCGCCCACACCTCGCCCAGCAATGCAATGATTGAAGGATCCGCGCCTGGCGGGCCAATGGGTTGGAACGATGTATTCTGCCCTGGTTGTTGAGTGAAGAGTTGTAGTAGAAAGTTTCGCTCCTCAGGATTTGTCGACGCGCTCTCGAGGAATCGCTGAAGCGCCTCGACGTCGATGTTTGGAACGAGCCGTGATCGCTGCTCAGGAGTCAACATAAAATTCGATCCACCATCGTTGAGCACGAGTGTGCGGACGGAGCTGTGGTCGCGAATGGTCGCGCTCTCGCGCTCGTTGCCGGCGCAGGTCGCGGCGTTTTGTCAGCAGCTTAGGGCCGCCGCCATGGCGCGTGGCTACATTGCCCGCCTTTGAGACTCGACGGTCAGACGCCGTTCGAGCCGGTCGATGCCTAGCGTCACAAAATTCCGGTACCCATCGGACGACAACGCGCTGAGGTGGGCTCTCGCGGTCACCACCGCGGCGAACGCTGCCGCGTCGTTCCCTGCCGCGGCGTTGGCATCGCCGAGATTCAGATACAGCGATGCCATGAACTCGGCCGCGCGGCCGTCGACAACTGCCTCGGCGTGCTGCACCGCCATCAGATTCCAGCGAAGCGTCTCTTCCGGCGTGACTCGGTGACGTGCAACGAAGTGCGCCGCGATGCACGCGTCGTAGTCATCGCTGCGCGCATCCCACGCTTGTTCGAACAGCAAGCACGCCTCGGCGGCTGTTCCTTCGATCGCCATACCAGCGACACACAGTGCGACGACGCGATTGTTCGGGTCGAGATTCATCGTTGCGCAGACAAGAGGGTTCGCTCAGGAATGTAAGCAACCCCGCTGTTAATGGCTGTCTGGCGCGGGTAGCGCACTCCACCGACATTGGTCCATGATGCTACCCGCCACCATTGCCCTGCTCGCCGCGCTTTCGCCGCCCCGCGATTCGGCGACCACGTTCATTCGCGTGAATCAGCTCGGCTATCGCCCCGACGCGCCCAAGGGTGCCGTCGTCTGCGCGTTGCGCGACGTGTCGCTCACGCAATTCACGGTGATGGATGCGAGATCGCACATTGTGTTGACGAAGCCAGCCACACGCGCCGAACCGTTCGCGTCGTGTGCCGACGTCTATCGCCTCGACTTCAGTGAACTGAAAACCCCCGGCACGTACACGATCGCGGCCAACGGCGTAACATCGCGCACGTTTCGCATCGGAGCAGCCGTCTGTGCTTCCGCCGCCGACACGCTGCTCTACTACATGCGCGAACAGCGATCCGGCTACAACCCGGTGTTTCGCACTGTGGTTCACACGCACGACGGCGTCGTCGTTGGCGACAGCCCGCGGCGCGATCAGTTCGTGCCCGTCACCGGCGGCTGGGCCGACGCGTCCGACTATCTCCAGTACGTCACCACGTCCGCAAACGCCACCTTCGTGATGTTGATGGCATATCGCGATCACCGGGCTGCCTTCACGGACCGGTTCGACGCCAGGGGCGACGCGGGCGCCAACGGAACCGCCGATGTCCTCGACGAAGCCCGGCACGGTCTCGAGTGGCTGCTGCGCATGTTCCCTGCGGACACCGAGATGTACAACCAACTGGGCGATGACCGCGATCACACGTACTTCGACCTGCCGGCGTCCGATTCCTCCGACTACGGGTGGGGCAAAGGAAAGGAACGCGCGCTGTATCCCTGCACGGGCCGGCCGCAGGGGCTATTCAAGTATACGAATCGCTCGACCGGCTACGCATCCACGGCCGGCAAATTCGCGTCGGCGTTCGCACTCGGCGCTGCGCTGTATGCTAAACGCGACGCCGCGTTCGCCGATACGCTCGCCAGAAAGGCGCGCGCGGCCTATGCGCTTGGCAAACGATATCCGGGCGTGTGCCAGACCGCTCCGGGCACCGCGCCCTATTTCTACGAAGAAGACAATTGGACGGACGACATGGAGCTCGGTGCCGCCGAGTTGTACGGGCTGACCCGGGAGCAGTCCTTCCTGCGCGACGCCGAGCAGTTCGCCGCGCAGGAGCCGGTGACGCCGTGGATGGGCGCCGACACCGCGCGGCACTATCAGTGGTACCCGTGGCACAACAACGGCCATTATGAGATCTGGCGTGGAGCGCCAGCCGCTGAGCAGAAACTCATGGCGGAGTATTACCGGCGCGGCTTGGAGGCCGTCGCGGTGCGCGCGC
>JBDTAE010000196.1:0-3684 GCA_039924785.1 Gemmatimonadaceae bacterium
AGTGGCGCATTCGGGTCATCTATCGGTCGTCGAAGCGCGTCATGAATCCAGAGTCCATGTGGTCCTGCAGGTGGCAATGAAAGAGCGACTTGCCCGGGTTCATCGCCGTGAATTCCGCTTCGACGACAGACCGCGCGGGCACGGTAACCGGTTTCTTGGTGAGGCGAGGACCCGGCGATGCCGGATGCGGAGTCGTTGATTCGAAGGCAAGCGCTTTGTCGGTCGCGCACGTGGATGTGAGCGTTCGCTTCTGTAATTTCGGCGAATTGCGCCGCCCGGACTGCGGCCGGACTGTTATGTTGCGGCGATTGGCGACCCCTTCCAGTTTATGGTCCAGTCCGACGGTTCGATCATTGATCAAGGCCTATGACAGCCACGTTCGCCCGGGTGATGAGCATTCTGTTGCCGTACCATCGCCCGCCAATGTGCGCTGAAGCCGACAAGAATTTTATCGATCTATGATGTCTTCACCCAACCTCTGACTGGCAATGTCTCTCGACCGATGAGCCTCTGGGAAATCATTACGCGCAACGGCCAACGCGCTCTCGAGTACGCCGCGCACCGGCTGCAATTGCGATTGCCGACCGATCCCGTCCCCGACGAATGGCACACCATCCTCAGGCGGAACGTCCCGCTCGCGCGACCGTTGTCCGCGCCGGACCGGGATCGCCTGCTACAAGTTGCCCGTCTTCTCCTCCAGGAAGTTCCGTTCGAGGGATGTGACGGCCTCGTTCTGAACGACGAGATGAGCGTGACGATCGCCGCCACGGCGTCGTTGCTCCTCTATCGATTGCCCTATCCGCGATTCACGAAGTTGATACGCGTTCTCATCTATCCGCACACATTCGTGCCGCGAAAAGCCGAGTCAGGCCGCGATGCAATGGTCGTCGATTCTGATCCGAGTCTCGGTCAGGCGCGAATAGATGGTATTGTCATTCTCTCCTGGGAAGCGATCCGGAAGGATGCGGCCGATTCGACTGCTCGCGGGAATGTCGTCTTGCATGAGATGGCGCACATTCTCGATGCTGAAGACGGCGTCTTCGATGGCACGCCGATCTTCGACGACCCGAGCCAAGGGCCCGAGTGGGCGCGCGTGCTCAGCCGCGACTTCGACCGCCAACGGACGGCGGTGAACTCGGACGAAAATCCACCATTGGACGAGTACGCGGCGCGAAATACCGCGGAGTTTTTTGCGGTCGCAACGGAAGCGTTCTATTGCTCGCCGGAAAGGCTTCGCACGCAGTTGCCTGACCTTTATGAGCAACTGAGACGCCTCTTCCGATACGACCCGAACGAACCGGCCGAGCAGTCGTCTCGATCAGATTCAGTCTAACCAACTTCGCCAACCATGGCCGAATTCAAGGAATGCTCAGTCGTGTGTCTCCTCGATTCGGCAACCGCTGAGCTAAAGGCGGTTTCCGGAAATCTGACAGCCAATGACGATTGAACCAATCCTTGTCGCGACGTGGACCGACGGCGTGTTCGTCCTCACGGGCGACAGCCAGCGCCAGGAGCTCGCCGGTCAGCAGGTGCGAGGACTCACGCCCGACTCGCATGGAAGCGCACTCACGATTGTCAACGAACACTCGCTCTGCCGGCGCAGCGGTGACGGCGAGTGGAGTACGATTGCGACGAGCGACCTACACCTCGCGTGTGTCGTCAACGTTGGAAACGTCACGTACGTCGGAACGGAGAATGGCGCGGATGTGCTTCGTGTCAGCGCGAGTGGTGAGGTCAGCAGACTCGGTGGCTTCGACACGGTGGCTGGCCGCGACACATGGTTCGCCGGCTCGGCGCTCATCAACGGCCAGGTCGTCGGCCCACCGCTCGGCGTTCGTTCAATCACTGCGACGTCGGATGGCGTGGTGCTACTCGCCAACGTCCACGTTGGCGGAATTCCGCGATCGACCGACGGCGGATTGACGTGGCAACCGACCATCGACGTACGCAGCGATGTCCATGAAGTGCGCGCGCACCCGAGTCGTCCCGGCGTCGTGATTGCCGCGGCGGCGAATGGACTTTGGTCGAGCTCCGACGCGGGAGCAACGTGGACGGGGGAACAGGCAGGCTTGCATGGCTACCATTGCTGCGCCGTCGCGTTTGCGGGCGACGATCTCCTCGTGTCAGCGGCGACCGACCACTTCGCGGCGCACGGCGCGCTGTATCGACGCGCGATAGACCGCGGCGGTCCGCTCGAACCCATCGGTGGCGGACTCCCGGAGTGGCTCGACGGCATTGTCGACACGGGTTGCATCGCGGTGCGCGACAGGGCGGTCGCGATGAGCGATAGGGGCGGGAACGTCTACGTATCGCCGGATGCCGGGCGCACGTGGTCACGTCGCGCAAACGGTCTTCCGCCTGCGAGCAGCGTGCTCGTTTAGCGACCCCTTGGGCGCACGTCGGGCATCAGTGTGGCTGGGGTATGAGAACGCTGCACCCACCGTGACGGCTGCGAACGGTCGTTTCCGCTTCGCTTCGCTCCCGGCGACGGATATGTCCTCGCGCTCCGGATGCGCTTCGGCGATGGCGCTGGGGACCGCCGATCACTGGGTCGGACTGTGCGGACGGCGCCGGGGTGGGCGCGGAGGATTTTTTCGTTTCGTCGGCCGGGAAGCCGGTCTAGGCGGCGTTCCGACCTGTCGTCTGGTGGTTGGAACCGGACGCCCAAACGGATTGGATGTTCCCCGCGGGCGGATTGCCGGTTCCGCGCGCGCAAAGCGATTTCATGGCTGCGACACATCGTGACAGACGTCTCTGTCGAGAAGCAACTCGAAGCGTGGGAGACGATACTCCTTTCGTACCCTCAAGGAAGGGATCATGATCTCAGGAATCGCGGGAACTGCTGTCGCGGGCGTGAATGCCGCCTACGCGAACTTCGATCGGGCCGCGAGCGCGGTCGTTGCCCAGAGCAGCGATACGGGCGACACGGGCGACATCGCAGCGTCGATCATCCAGATGGATTCGAGCCAGGTGCAGATTGTCGCGGCCATTGCCGTTGCCAAGAAGGTCAACGACATGCTTGCCGCCGACATCAACATCGCCGGGTACGGCGTCAAGGTCGACAGATAGGCAAGCGCTGGTCGCCTCATTTACATTCGACAATTCAGTAACTCTGACGCCGGATCGGACGACAACAGTGGCACCAGCCGTTCGCCATCTCTAGAATTGACGGGAGTTGCTCTCCGTTATCGCGTCCGGCTGATCGCGACAATCGGCAGACCGACGCCGAACGGGTGCCACGCGAACTGCACCCAAAAACTCGCGCTACTCATCGGTGTGACCTTCGCGTGCGTGAACGGAATCAGGACGTCGTTCATCATCAACCAGACGACCATTCCGTATAACACACCGGCGACGATGACACCGCCGTTCGTGCTCACCAAACGTCGAAGCGGCGCGGACCGACTCAACAGCACCGCCCACACCGTCGCCCACGCGAGCGCGATGCAGATATGCATTCCGAACCCAATCGCCGCGGTGCGACCCCCACCGTCGAACGCGGACGGGCCGAGCAGCGCGCTCGCGACACCCTGCCAGATCCGATAGACCGTCGTGCGATGCTGGATCAGCACATAGAGCACGACGACGAACGAAGCGTCGAGCAGTGCGGCCAGCCCGCCGGCGCGCGCGATCTTTCCCGCGTCAATCGCTGGAGCTTCGAACGGTGCGACGGTTGTGGTCACG
>JBDTAE010000197.1:0-4553 GCA_039924785.1 Gemmatimonadaceae bacterium
GATAGAGCTGAAATTCCTGAAGGAGATAGCGTTCGTTGGTGTCGTCGTCGTGGCAGTAGTTGACGAGCTTCGGCCTGTCGAGGCCGTGGAAGATCGTCTTCTTCGTCTCGCTATTCGAGAAGTTCAAACGCAATGGCGGAAAGTCGCACATTTTCAACCGCCAGATACCACGAGTGCGGACTCGCAGCGGCACAACGACGGGCGTCCCCCCGTCAGTGTACGTCAGCTTCGCGACGCGCCACGGCGGATTGGAGTCCTTGTCGGCTCGAATGCGTTTGATGTTCGTCGTGAGCGTGACGACCAGCGGCGTCTCCGTCCGATAGAATTTCGGAAACTTGGTGCTGTCGACCGCGGGCGCAGGTGCGGCAGGTAGTGCCTGCGCCTCGAGGCGCGAAGCGAATGCAACGAACAGCGCGACGATGGATCGAATCGCAATGCGCTTCATTTGAACTCCACTTCGATGAGATCGATGCCGCCCGCCGCGCGAACCGCGGCAAGCACGTCCTCGGGGGCCTTGCTCTTCTTGGGAAGCACCGTGTATTCGATGACCGTGATGCCCTCGGCATCGAGCGACATCGCTCCCACCGTCCAGCGTTTTGTGCACTCCGTGAGTTGCGTCTCGATGCCGGGCAACACCGCGTCGCCATTTCGTGTCCGCAGGCGCAGTCGCGATTCGACCCGCTCCTGCTTGCGGATTCGCCCTTCGGTGTCGTGCTCGCGCGCGCGTCGCATCGCTCTTTGCGCAATGCCGTCGAGTTGCTCGGACGTCATGTGCGACAGCACCTCGTCATCGATGCGAGCCACGAATGTTCCCGTTCTTGCAAGCTGCCGCGCGCGGGCAAGGCGGCGTTCGGCGACGCGTCCTTCGAGCTCCATCGGCGTGCGCCCGAAGTCGGTCGCCCACAAACCGACGATGACCGCGTTGAACAACACCGAGATCACCAGCGCAACCGGCAAGTCCACGGCCGACGCGATGCCGACGCCCATGACGAGAAAGACATAGGCGGCGTCCTTGCTGTCGTCGAGCGAATTGCGAAAGCGCACAGCCGCCGCAATACCGCCAAGACTGAACGCGAGCGCAATGCTGTATTTGACGAGAACGACGATCCCCGAGACGACAACGGGCAGCACGATCAACAGCTGAACGACCGACTGTTGATAGCCGCGCTTCGCGCGAGTGAGCGTGTAGATCCACGCGACGGGAATTGCGACGAGCGCGGCCGAAATCATCGCGATCATCACCGTCGCGGCGAGCGTCCCCTGATCCACGGGCGTTGCCGCGACCGCATTTTTTCCGATACGCACCGTCTCCGTCGCACCGCCGAACAAGGCGCCGAGGGAGTCGCTGTCGATGAGTCGCGTGCGCGGGAGATAGCGCCAGACGAGCGTTCCGAGCGCCGTGACGACGACGTAATAGACGAGAACGCGGAGCAGAACCCTGGACGAGGGCGTGGCGGTCATACCGGCGTTGGCGGTCGCCATGTGTGTTGCTGCCGTCTGGAGATGGGTGAGGGGCGCGCGGTATTATCGCGAAACGTACCTCAGTCCGCCAGCCGGGACCGGCGCTCGGGCGAACTATTTCCCAGACCCGCCGCGACCACGCCCCGCCTGCTTCTCATCCTCGATCGCCTTCGACGCTTTCTCCTCGAAGCCCTCGGCCTTCAAGAGCTGTTGCGAGGAGAGCAGCGCGTACGCTTTCTCCCGTCCGTCAGCGATGTTGTCGCGCACATTGCCCACTGTCTCCTGAATCAGGGCTTTGGCTAGGGCCAGTGAGTCGCGGCGCTCCGGGCTCTGATCGCCGAATAGCGGGCCGCTCTTGAACAGCACTTGCACCGAGTCCAGGCGGCGCATGAGCGGCGCGTTGGTCGAATCGGTACTGCGCTTGACGCGAATGACGCGCGTGAACTGCGAATCGCTCAACGCCAAATCCTGCCGGTGCTCGATCAGCAGGTTCACGGCGTTGACGTATTTCGGAACTTCGATCGGAGATTGGCGATTCAGATTTCCGAACTTGCCTGTATTGCCAGCGCCGCGCCCGCCGCCCCTCATCCCACGTTGCGCGAACGCGACGGTCGGCATAAGGCACAGCGCGACAGTGAAGAAACGAGCAATCGTGTGGCGATGCGCGGCGTTCATTCTCGCGTTCCCGTTGTCGAGTCCCAGTCCGTTCTCCAACGGAGTGTAACGCGGGCCGGACGCAAAATGTTCCGTCCGGTCCGCGTTCTTTGCGCTATCGGCGTGCGCCTCGCGACGACCCGCCGGAATCCTTTCCGGAAACCTTGCGCACGTCCTCACGGTTCTCGTTGATCATGTTCGAGATCTCTTTGGCTTTCGTTCCGGCCTCCATGCCGGTATCAGCCACGGCGCCGCCGTGACGGACGTCGTTGCGCAGGATGTCGGAACCGGCGGGCTCGGTGAGAATATCGTCCACGTCCTCTTCGGGAGCACGGTAGTTCCCGCTCAGATCGCGTCCATTGTGAGGTTTGTGACGTTCGGTCATCGGTTTCCTCCTCCAGTCCGGTGTGTGTCGCGGGTCCGCGACGTTGCAAATAGGTAAGCAGGCAAAGCGCGGGCCCGCCCAGCGCCCGGCCCGCTAGGGGCTGGCTCTTCCCATATCGCGTTACGGTGCAACAGTATTTGGGATGTTCCGCGCCCCGCACCCGGAGGTTTCATGCGCGCACTTCGCCTCGCCGGCCTGACGCTGTCGTTCGTTTGTGTCAGTGCCGCGCCGATTCTTTCGCAGCAAGTCGCTCAGCGCGCCGCGAATCGCGTCGCGCTCGAGCAGTATCTCGATTGGGAAGAAGTCTCGAATCCGCAACTGTCGCCCGACGGAACCCAGATTCTGTTCTCGCGCCGTTGGGTCGACAAGGTCAACGACAAATGGGAGTCCTCGATCTGGTTGATGAACGCCGATGGCACCCATCAGCGTTCTCTAACGCAGGGCAGTGACGTGCACTGGTCGCCCGACGGCAAGCGCGTCGCTTACGTCGGCAAAGGCGAGCCGACCGGACAGCAGGTCTTCGTTCGGTGGATGGACGCCGAGGGCGCAACGACACAGATCTCGCATCTCAGCGATTCGCCGTCGAGCCTGGAGTGGGCTCCCGACGGCAAGAGCATCGCGTTCATGATGAACGTGCCGGTGCGCGACAATTGGCGCATCGCGATGCCCACGCCGCCGAAGGGAGCCAAATGGACCGAGGCGCCCAAGGTGGTGACCCGCCTCAACTATCGATCGGATCGCGTGGGCTACACCGACGATTCGTACCACCACATCTTCGTCGTTCCCGCGGACGGCGGCACTGCGCGGCAGATCACGAACGGCGACTGGAATCACTCCGCGCCGTCGTTCTCCGCCGACAGTAAGTGGATCGCCTTCTCGTCGCTGCGCGAGCCCAATGCCGAAGACGCGTTCCGCAAATCGCAGATCTACGCGGCGAACGTCGAGACCGGTGAGATCAAGCAGCTCACGCATCGCAATGGCACGAACGGCAGCCCCACCTACTCGCCCGACGGCAAAACGATCGCCTTCATGTCCGCCGACTCCAGCGACCACTCGGCCTGGGCGGAGAGCAAGCTGTATTTCATGAATGCTGATGGTTCGAACGTGCATCTGGTCTCGGGCGCGCTCGACCGCCCAATCACGGGGTTGAGCTGGGCTCCCGACGCCAGCGGCCTGTATTTCAACGTCGAGAGCGAAGGGTCGAAGAATTTGTACTTCGCTCCGATGGCCGGCGCATACCGCCCGGTGACGAGCGGAAAACAGGTGTTGACCGTCGGCAGCGTTGGCAAGACCGGCGTCGGCGTCGGCATCCGCTCGACGCCGACCAGGCCGAACGACGTGGTCACGTTCACTGTTCCGAAAACCGGCGCGACGTCGACAATGACGCAGCTCACCGCTGTGAACGACGACGTGCTGCAGGGCAAAGAGCTCGCGCAAACCGAAGAGATCTGGTACACCTCGAAGGACGGGCTCAAGATCCAGGGCTGGATCGTGAAACCGCCGGGCTTCGATCCGTCGAAGAAATATCCGCTCATTCTCGACATTCACGGCGGACCGCAGTCGATGTACAACGTCGGCTTCAGCTTTGCGCGGCAGGATCACGCCGCGGCTGGCTACGTGATTCTCTATACGAATCCGCGCGGCAGCACGGGTTACGGCGAAAAGTTCACGAACGAGATCAAGAACGCGTATCCCGGCAAGGACTTCGACGATCTCATGGCAGGCGTCGACACCGTACTCGGCCGCGGATACGTCGATCCGAAGAATCTGTTCGTGTACGGGTGCTCCGGCGGCGGAGTGCTCACGTCGTGGATCGTCGGACACACGACGCGCTTTGCGGCGGCCGCGGCGCTGTGCCCCGTCATCGACTGGATCAGCTTCGTCGGCGAGACCGATGGCGCGAGCTGGTACGGCAACTTCGAGAAGCCGTTCTGGGAGGATCCGAGCGAATATCTGCGGCGCTCACCGATCATGTACGTCGGCAACATCAAGACGCCGACGATGCTCATGACCGGCGTCCTCGATCTCCGCACGCCGATTCCACAGATCGAAG
>JBDTAE010000198.1:0-35332 GCA_039924785.1 Gemmatimonadaceae bacterium
GAGCAGCGCCGCTCCGAGATATCGTCTCACGTGAGGTTCTCTCCTGAAATCGGCCGGGTGGGGTGGCCGTGCTGGTCTGTCGATCTGGTATTTCTACGCGCTGAGCGGGCGAACTGCTGTGCGGTTCTACTATGAAAAACGGGGGCTGGGAGGAGTCTCCCAGCCCCCGTTTCCTGCGATGGTGCGGCGATGCGAAATCCGTGAATTACGGGAGATCGCGCCCGATGAACTGTTCGATGGCCGCCCGAGCATTGCGAAGGTCGAGGCGCGTCGAAATGAGCGTCTGTCGTGCGAGGATCAGGTTCTGCTGGTCGGTCAACACGTTTACGAGAAGACCGGCGCCGAGCTGGTAGCGCTGCTCGTCGACGCGGAGCGCCTCCTGAACAGCCTCAATGCTGACGAGTTGATACTTGATCTTTGCTTCGTCAATGCGAATGACGCCGAGTTCTGTGATGATCGTCTGCTGCGCGGTCAGCTTCTGATCCTTGATCTGCGCCAGTGCGTTTTCGGCGCTGATCTGGGCGTTGACGACGTTGTTCTCGCGGACGTAGCGGTTGAAGACCTGATAGCTGGCATTCACCCCCAACGTCTTGCTGTACGGATACGGATTCGAGTTGAGGCCGTAAATCGACGAGGCACCGCTCCCGGAGTAGCTCGCCGAAGCGGTGATCGTCGGGAGATAGCCGGTTCTCGACGACCGCTCGGTTGCGTTGGCGGCGTTGAGCTGGGCCTGAAACGCGCGAATCGTCGGGCCGTTGAGCGCCAACGACGTCAGGGTCACGCTATCGAGCGGCGCGCCGGCGATTTCCACCGTGTCCGCCGGATTCGCCGTGACCATGTATGGCGTGCCGACGAGATGCGTCAACGCGGCGCTGGCCGCTTTGAGGCTTTGCTGCGCCGTGAGAATCGCGATCTGCGCGGTCCCCACGAGCACGACGCTGTTTAGAGAATCAGCAACGTTCGCCGCGCCCGCATTGACTTTCGCAATCGAAATGTCGAGTTGCTGCTGTGCGACGAGGAGTTGGGCGCGCGCCGCGGCGTCGCTTTCCTGCGCGGCCAGAATGTTGTTGTACTGCGACTTTACGTTGAAGACGATTCCGAAATCAGAGGCGATCTCGTTGGCCTGGGCGGCGACGACGTTGGCCCGGGCGGTGCGCGTGTCGGCGAACGCTTTTCCGCCGTCGAACAACGTTTGTTGGAGCGAAATGCCGGTGCTATAGGCCCAGTTGGAGGCGGCCGGGATGAGTGTTTGGCCGGGGCCGATGCGATCGCCGATGCTCTTGTTCTGCCCCGCCGACAGGCTCAGGCTCGGATACAACTGCGCCTTATTCGAGCGGATCGTCAGTTGAGCGCTACGAACACTGTTCGCGGCGGTGATCGCCGAGACGTTGTTCTCCTTCGCGAGCTTGACTGCTTCGGCGAGCGAGACGGGGCGCGGCGAGTTGTCGGTCATCTGCTGCGCGCCAAGTACGACCGGCGCAGCGAGCAGCACTAGAATCAATTTCCTGAACATTGTCTCTTGGGCTCCTTGGCTTGATCGGCTTCGCGCCGTGCGTCGTGCTCTTTCTTGCTCTTATCCCAGTTGGCCTGCTGCTCGGGCGTGAGAACCTGCCGCCATTGTGCGCGGAAGTTGTTGCGGATCGAATCGAGTTTCGGCTTGAGCGGAGCGCCGACCGACTTCAGCAGACAGTCCTGCTGAAACGCGAGCGAGTCGATCGTTACGCGTTGCTGGGCAGACAGGCCGAGCTGATCGTACAGCATGCCCCGCGGGCCATATTGCGACGTAAACTTCTCGTGACCGATGTAGCGGTCCGCCGAGAATCCGAGCGCGCCGCCAACGAGGACGGCGCCGAGCAGAAACGTCAGCGCTTGCTGCTTTGAGCGCTGCATGAGGGCTCCTGGTTATTGCAACCGAACAGAAAGCGCATCCGCGCTTCGCGGTCGTCCTGAAGACTGGGCCGGATCGTGGTGGCGGCGGGCACCACTGGTGCGTTCAACATGGTGTCGACCGCGATGTTGGCTTCGGTCTGATGGGCATAGAACATGGCGGCGCCGGCCGCGAGCAACAGCACCGCGGCCGCCGCGAGCGCGGGACGGAACCAGCGATCGAGCTCGGTCCACCAATCCAACTCGACATCGGCGACGCGCGCCATGATCCGGGCTTGCAGCTCGTTCCAGTACGCATCTCCCGTGGGAGCCGCGTACACGGAGCGCAGGCCCTGCAGCGTGTCGTCGTCGTCGTCGTTCGAGAGTAGTCGAATCTCGGTCATAGGTCGCTCCGAACATCCTTCAGCAAGCGGCGCAAGGCCGCGCGAGCGTGATGCAGATCCGAACGGGCCGTGCCCTCGGGAATTCCCAACATCTGGCCAATTTCTCCGTGCGTGAACCCTTCAACATCGTGCAACACTATTACAGATCTCTGACGGTCCGTCAGCTTCGTCAGCGACTCGTTCAGCCGCCGCCGCAACTCGTCCGACTCGCCCGGATCGCGGAACGGCATCGGAATGGTTTCCGGCAGCTCGTCCGCGTCGCGGACTTTCCGCCGCCGCACCAAATCCAGCGACGCATTGGCCATGATGCGGTACAGCCACGCGCCGAACGGTTGATCGGGAAGAAAGCGGTCGAGCGCCTTGAAAGCGTGGAGGAACCCCTCCTGAACCGCGTCTTCCGCGTCCTCGTGCGTGAGCACGATGGCGCGACACACGGCGTACGCTCGACGTTGATGCAGCCTCACGAGGGCAGCGAAACTCTCGCTACTCCCGCGTTGCGCCGCGATCACAAGCGCGCGTTCGTCTGGCTTTGCGTCGCTAAACGACGACATGCCGAACGGCTGTTCGATTGCGATTGCAGCGGTCATCGAGGCGTGGCCGGTATCCAATCTCAGTAACGGCCCCCTGGCCGGAAACGTTGATGGCCCTGGTCAAGCGCCGGCCGCCGGCGCTTGACCCCCGGTTGGCACGCCCGCGAGCCCAATCGCGTCGGCGGAGCGCCGCATGGCCTCAATCACAAATTGAATGTGAGGCTCCAACTCGACACCGAGCTCCGAAACACCGGTCATTACGTCGTCTCGGTTCACACCGCGCGCAAAAGCCTTGTCCTTCATCTTCTTCCGGACCGACTTCGCGTTCACATCGAATACACTTTTCGACGGTTTCACCAGCGCCGTGGCGGTGATCAATCCCGACAGCTCGTCGACCGCGAACAGCGCCTGCGCCATTCTCGTCACGCGCGGCACCTTGCAGTACGCGGCATGACCGAGAATCGCGTCGAGAATGTCCTCCGGCCACCCGCGAGCGCGGAGCATCCTCACTCCCTCCGACGGATGCTCCTCAGTGCCCGAGTGCGCGTCGTTTGGGAAACGCTCATAATCAAAGTCGTGAATCAAACCGGCGAGTCCCCAGCGTTCGGGATCCTCGCCGAAATGCACGGCATACGCGCGCATCGCGGCCTCGACGCCGAGCATGTGCTTGCGGAGCGATTCGCTCGCAGTGTACTCGTGCATGAGGGCGAGCGCATCGGCCCGCGCGGGGAGGGGCGTGGGGTCGGAAGTCATGGGGTTGAATATACCAGTCCAATACGATTCTGAGCGACGCCCAGGCGGCCGCGCCGCGCCGCGCGTCCTCCGACATGTCAGGTAACTGACCTCCCGTCTAGCATTCGCACTCCATGCTCCATCTTCGTTCGGTCGAGCTTCGCGGCGTGCCCAAGGGCGGCGCCGGGCGGTTCCCCTTCAGCGTCCCGATCATCCGAGACCTGCAACCGCTCGACTTCGACCGGCCGGTCACCTTTCTCGTCGGGGAAAACGGGTCGGGAAAATCGACCTGCTCGAAGCGGTCGCGGCAGCGGCGAACCTTCCGTCGGTCGGCAGCGACTCGGTTGCCCGCGACGACACCCTGGCCGCGCAACGGATCCTTGCCAGGGCGCTCAAACTGGTCTGGAACCGGCGCGCCTTACGAGCGAACTACGAGGAGCTCCACCACGTCGTGCTGACGCGGGATTTCCTCAGTGGTCGTGAGAGATTTCTAAAACACCTTTGACCACGCCGGGCGCTCTCGCCGCGCGGCGGCGGCGAGAGTGAAGACGATCGGCTTATTTCGTCGCGCCGGCAGCGGGCTTTTCGTTGGTGTACTTGGCGTTCGTCAGGGAGACGATCGTGCGCATGACGCCGAACAGGACGATCGCGCCGATGATGAGACCGAGGAACGCCGCGTTACGATCGGAACCGTGCGCGTGCGAGTCGTGGTCGTTGTGGTCGTGGGCCATGGGAGCGGAGTAGGGATCGAGACGAGTCAGTCGACGCGAACCGTGTTCATCACGTCGTCTTTGTTGATGGTTTTCATCACGTCGATACCTGACGTGATCTTGCCGAACACGGTGTGAACGCCGTTGAGGTGGCGGGTGTTTCCTTCGCTCAGCACCATGAAGAACTGGCTGCCGCCGGTGTTCTTGCCCGCGTGGGCCATGGAGAGCGAACCGACCTCGTGCTTGCGCGGGTTGCCCTTGGTTTCGCAGTCGATCTTCCAACCGGGTCCGCCCGTGCCGACGCGCGGGTCGCCGGAAGGAAGGTCGCGCGAGTGGGGGTCGCCGCCCTGAACCACGAAGTCAGGAATGACGCGATGGAATTTTATGCCATCGTAAAACTTGCTGTTGGCAAGCTTCTCGAAATTGGCGACGGTATTCGGCGCATCCACGTCGTAGAGCTCCGCGACGATAGTGCCCTTGTTCGTTTCGAACGTTGCGGTTTTTGACATGGGACAAAGGTATAGCGCCGGGCGGGGGACTGGCTACTGGGAACAGACTGCGGGCTACAGCCCATAGCGGCGGAGCCTGCAGCCACGATCTTCAAACTGGCCTTCACGCCGCGCTGCCGGCAACCACAGCCTGCGCCCCCAAGCAACGACCAGCCACGACCTGCCGAAAAAAACTTCAGGCTCAGCCTTCAACAGGTTGCGCAAAGACAATCGTGTGCCCGCCGGCCTCGGCCACACCTACTTCGTCCATGCCGTAAAATGTTCGACGGCGCGGCAAAACCAAAGGCAAACCAGCCAGCTGCTTTTCGATCTCGTCGAGATTCGATACTTCGATAAACACCCCGACTGAGGTGCCGGTCGCGCGAATCGTCGGGTGTCCGGTATCCTTCTCAGCGCTCGACCACGTCTGATACATCAGCTCCACGCCGTCCTTCGCCAGCATGACGAAGCCGAGCGTGTCGCCGTCCGGCACTTCAGCGGTTTTCTCCCAGCCAAGTCGGTCGACCCAAAGCGGCAGGCAGGGTTCGATGGCGTCCACGAGTAACACGGGGGTGAGTTTTTTCACAACGAGCTTTGCGGTCGGCATGAAATCGTCCTCGGTGGTTTGCGGTGTGGCGCGAAACGTAGGAGCGGAGGGATCTGCCGTCTTGGAAAAATGGAACCTCGCGTAGCCTCGCCAATTGCAGGGCGTCTGATAGCGGGCTACGCGGAGTATCCGCCACCCGCCGATCTCGCGCCATACGTGGCCGCGTTCTGGTCGCGCTTCTCGCCGGACGAGCTTCCGTCAAATCACGTACACCGCGTGCTGCCCGACGGATGCGTGGACATCGTCCTTGCATTTTCAGATTCGGGCGACGCGGTACCATTGGCTCCGGCGCAGGCGATCGGCGTCGGGCCAATGACCAAACCCATGTTCATGCGCGGTGGCGGCCCCCGGCTCTACCTCGGCGTGCGCTTCAAGCCGGGATGTGCGTTCGTCGCGTTGGGAATTCCCGCGAGCGATCTGATCGACGTGCAAATGATGTTCGATGAGCTTAGCGCCGACCCATCGCGCGACCTCGCCGCGATCATCGCCGCAACGTCCGATCGAGCGAGACTCGTGGCGATGATCGATCTCGTTCGCCACCGGCTATGCACACCGCGCGCGGTGCCAAAGAGCGTACGAGCCGCGGTGCGCGCGATCGTCGGGGCGAACGGCGATTTGAAGATCGCGTTGCTCGCCGCGGACATTGGCGTGACGCGCCAACAACTCGCGCGCCAGTTCGCGACGCACGTCGGCGTGACGCCAAAAATGCTCGCGCGCGTGATGCGTGCGCAGGCCGCGCTCGCGCGAGCGGATGCCGCCCGGGCAGCGCATCCGCACGCGTTGGATTGGGCCGCGATTGCCTATGAATTGGGCTATTACGACCAGCCACACTTCATCGACGACTTCAAGGCGCTGACGGGGTCGACTCCAAGCGAGTGGGTCACGCCTTCGTTTGCGGGGAAGCCGACGCCGTGAAATGGCAAACGCGAGACCTGGTGTACTGCCGCCGCACGCGCATCGCCGCCGCGAAATGATAAACGCGAGACCGGGTGCATTCCGCCGGGCCCGCGTCCGGAACAGTGTGCCTATCGATCACAATCTTCACATCGTCGGCGGGAAAGCCGGTCGCAACGGCTCACACGGTAGACGACGGGCAGAGGTCGGTTAGGAAACACGATTCGCATTTCGGACGGCGCGCTTCGCAGATCTGGCGCCCGTGCTCGATGAGCAAATGCGAAAGCATGGTCCACCGGTCGCGCGGAAACAGCTTGATCAGGTCTTGCTCGACCTTGACCGGATCCGTGTTTTTCGTGAGGCCGAGTCGCGCGCTGAGGCGGCCGACATGGGTGTCGACGACGACGCCTTCGTTCTTGTCGTAGGCATTTCCGAGAATGACATTGGCGGTCTTTCGTCCGACCCCAGGCAGCTTTACGAGCTCGTCGAGTGTGTCCGGAACCTTGCTGCCGTGGAGTTCGTCGACGGCCGTTGCCATGCCAATCAGGCTCTTCGTCTTGGCGCGAAAGAATCCCGTCGACTTGATGATCTCCTCGAGCTCTTCCGGTTTCGCGGCGGCGAGCGCGGCGGGTGTTTTATACTTTGCGAATAACGCCGGCGTCACCATGTTGACGCGCTTGTCGGTGCATTGCGCGCTGAGGATGGTCGCGATCAGGAGCTGAAACGGCGTCTTGAAATCCAGGGCGCAATGCGCGTCCGGATAATGCTCGGCAAGACGATCGTAGATCTCGGCTGCGATCGCCGGTGTCGGCTTTCGGCCGCGGCGGGGGCGCGGCATTTACTCCTCGGAGCCGGCGTTCTTCCGCAGCCGCTCGACGCACTCGTGCAACTGTTGCTCGGTCATGTCGATCTCCTGAGCGGCGCCCTCCTCGTCGAGGAGCCCGTCGCGCACGGAGATCGCGATCTGATTCAGGTAGCGGATTTTCGTGAGAATGTCGTCCGTCACGCGGCGTAGCTGAAGGTAGCGGCGTTTTTCGACGAGTGCGCGGCGATGGCGAAGAGCGAGCTCGTCGGGAGTGAGGCTGCGAGCAAACTCTAATACTGCATCGCCCGTCCGTCCGGGAATCGCGGCGCGATCGGGCAATGCGGCGTCAATGGAACCTTTCTCAGCGAACCAGAGGCGGCCGATGTGCTCGATCCCGTCGAACGCGATACGACAAGTGACGACGTAGGGCCGCCCCTCGTGATCGATCGTCGTGATGTATGGCTGCGGCGAAGATTCAGCGAAGGGCATGTGACCTAAACTACAGGGACGCGTGGGTTTGCGTCGGATGTGTTCGTGAGGAAGTGGCGAATTGCCTCGAACAGCGGACGTGGTTCTTCGACGTATGGGACGTGCCCAGAATTCGGGATGCGAACGACACGGGCCCCCATGGCTAGGGCCGCCCTTTCCGACGACTCGATCGGAATCGGATCCTCATTCCCGTGAGTAATGAGCGTGGGGACCGACACCGTATCGAGCTGGTTTGGCTTCAGCAGATCAAAATCGCCGAGGCTGTCCCAGATTGAATTCTGCGTTCGCCCGATGACGCGGAAGGGCGACATGTCCTCCGCCTTGGCGGGATCCGCGAAGTAGCCGGCAACGCTGAGGACGAACGCCCGCTCGCGATACGCGGCCGTATCCTTCTCTCGCAGCCCTGATTCGGCAAGTTTCTCGCGGGCTTTAGCGACCGTCGGCGCGGCGTTTCTACGAGCCAGTTCCTTTTCGAATCGGTCGCGATACTCCCGATTCACAGGCGCGGGGTCGATGAGCACGAGGCGCGCGGGCGAATGGGCGGTACGGTGTGCGGCGGCTTCGATCGCGTAGAGCATTGCGAGGAGCGCACCCCAGGAGTAGCCAACCACTGTCAGCGGTTCGAGCCCGAACTCAGCGACGAGTGTATCGAGGTCGGCGACCTGCGTGTGCCACGTGATGGGCGTGCGGCCATCGGTGCGCGATTCGCCGCCGCCACGCTGATCGTAAAAGATCATCTCGTAGCGATCGGCCAGTGCCAGCATGCCGGGCAGCAGGTACTTGTAATCGGCGCCCGGTCCACCATGGAGGACCAGCAGTCGGTCCGCCCCCTCAGGTCCGTATTTCGCCCAGTGGAGGGGAACGTCGGTCGTCTTTGTGAACCCGGATTCGCGCGGCGGCGGGATTGTCGGCGGAGTCATCCGTTGAATTTAGTTAGCGATTTTACGAAAACCGGGGACGCGAAGGTCGCGTCCCCGGTCTTGCTTCGTGCATCGCATCTGGATGGTGGATGCGGATAACTGGGTTTGGATGCGAGAATCCAGCCGCCCAGCGCCCGGTCCATCATCCGGCAATTCTGAAGGGCGTTACTTACAGATCGGCTGGCCTTCGGCCGCGGCGATGGTGACCGGGTTCGTTGTGTTGATGCTGACGCCGCAGGTCACGCCCGGAAGCTGCGTGTGCGTGGTCGTGGCGGTCCAGAAGCCGGCGCCCGTGACGATCGTCGGGCTGTTCACGCCGTTGGTGCTCTGGTACTTCAGCATGCTGACCGTGGACGTGTACTTCGAACTGTCGGCGAAGTACGCTTCTTCGGAGGTCACGAGGTTACGAAGGTCGGAGATCGCGGCCGTGACATACGCCTTGGACTTGGTGTTCGCGAACTTCGGAATTGCGATGGCGGCGAGAATGCCGATGATGACGACGACGATCAAAAGTTCAATAAGCGTAAAGCCCTTGCGCATGCGAAGCATTGGAACTCCTTGGGGATGTTGGGGACGACGGTGGGATGTCCGTCAGTTTCGGCAGGAACAACACGGTGCTAACTCGCTGACCACAAAGGCAAAGACGGGACCGGAAGCGAAATTTCTTTCATCTCGTTGATTTACAACCACTTAACAGAGTCGTAATGTTCCGTCGCCGCCCGATCTGCCCAGTCTAATGCATGAAGTACCGCAAAGTGCAGTGGAACGTTTCGTTGCAGCGGGCTATTCGGAGCCGGAAAATCGGACGGCAATCCGCGCCGTGTTCGCGTGTGCCGCGATGGTACCGTCGATCGGTTCGGAGTACCCGCCCGAGATCGTAATCGCCACGGGGACGCCGATCTCCCGACAGCTCTCGAGCACAATTGAGTCGCGACGCGCGAGGCCATCGTGGGTCAGCGCCAATCGGCCAAGGCGGTCAGTCTCGTGCGGGTCGGCACCCGCCAGGTAGAGAACGATGTCCGCGCTTGCGCGGGCGAGTACGGTTGGGAGGTTCTCCACGAGCCGCTCGAGATATTCGTCGTCGCCCGTTCCGTCAGCGAGGTCGATGTCGAGCGTGCCGGGGACTTTGTGAAATGGGTAGTTGCGGCCCCCGTGCATGCTGAACGTGAAAACCGAATCGTCGCCGGCGAAGACCGCGTGGGTTCCGTTGCCCTGGTGAACGTCGAGGTCGACGATGGCCGCTCGTCGAACGAGCCCGTCACGCTGAAGAACGCGAATTGCCACCGCGACGTCATTGAAGACGCAATAGCCTTCGCCGTGGGATGCAAAAGCGTGATGTGTTCCACCGGCGAGGTTCATCGCCACGCCGGCACGCAGCGCGAACCGCGCGGCGTCGCTTGTTCCAGCGGCCGTTCGATACGAGCGCTCGACGAGCTGTGGCGACCATGGAAAGCCAAGCTTGCGCTGCTCGTCGCGCCCGAGGTCACCGCTCGTAAAACGATCGACGTAGTCGGCGGTGTGGACGAGCAGCAGGTCGTCGCGCGGAATTCGCTCCGAGCTGTGGAGGCACTCCGGCGACACGATGCCCTCGGCCAGCACCCGATCGCGAAGGAGCGCGTACTTCGCGATCGGAAATCGATGGCCTTCAGGGAGCGGAAAGCTGTATTCCGCGCTCGACCAGGCGTGGAGAGGCACTGGCAGCCGCCGGAGCGAAGCTGATCAGCCGCCTCTCTTTCCGAGTTTCACGCGCATCGACACCCGCTGCCCGCCTCGAAGCACCACCACCGTAACCTCGTCGCCGGGTTTGTGCGCGTACAGCGCGTTCGAGTAGTCCTGGAGGTCCTTCACCGCGACTCCGGCGAATTCAACGACGATGTCGCCTGCCTTGATGCCGCCTTGGTCCGCCGGACTGCCCGCGCGAACGCCGGTGAGCTTGAGGCCGGGTGTGTCGCCGTTCGCCATGTCGGGGATCGATCCGAAGTAGACATCGGACGATCCTTCGCGATTCGTCGCCTGCACCGGCGCGGCAACGCGCACGTACGTGACGCGGGCATCACGGTCGGCGATACTCCGCGCGACCCGCTCCGCCAACGCGACGACACGCGCCTCGCCGGCGCCGTTGATCTTGTCCGGCGTATCGGACGCGCGATGATAGTCATCGTGGAGATCGGTGAAGAAGTGCAGCACCGGAATGTCCTTCGCGTAAAACGAGCTGTGGTCAGAAGGACCGAAGCCGTCGCCCTGCGCTCTGATCGTGAGATGCGTCGTGGTGTTCGCGGCCTCGAGTAGCGAGGGCAGCTCCGTCGCGGTGGCGACGCCATACACGATCAGTTTGTCGTCGCGTAAGCGACCGACCATGTCGAAGTTCAGCATCGCGTCTACGCTGTCCACCGGTACCGGCATGTGATCGACAAAATAGGCGGAACCGAGCAGGCCCTCTTCCTCGCCGGAAAAATTGACGAAGATCATCGACCGGCGCGCCGGCGAACTGGCGAAGAGCCGCGCGAGCTCGAGCACCGCGGCGGTACCAGACGCGTTGTCGTCGGCGCCGCGTCGGACTGATTTGTGGTCGTCCGGGTCAAGCGCTCCGTCCGTCGAAAGTCCGAGATGATCAAAATGCGCACCGATCACGACATACTCGCCGGCGAGCTTCGGATCGGTTCCCCGCAGAATTGCGACGACGTTTTGCGTCGGGAGCGACGGGGCAGGGCCGTTGTGGGTGGCGGGGCGTGCGACGAAATGCTGGAGATAGTTCGGCGCCGCCGGCGTGAGTTTCAACGACGCGTATCGACGCCCCAGAAATGCGGCGGCGGAATCGTTGCCGGCAGTGCCCGTGAGGCGACCGCCGAGCGGCATGCTTGCCAGATAGTCGATGTCGCGACGAATGGCCAGGGAGTCGGGCTGCGCGGACGCCGGAGACGACGTCGTCGAGGAGTGGCAGGCCGATGAGAGAATCAGTGCGGCAACAACAGCGCGGCGGGGCATAAAGAAAGGGCTAGGGCGAACTGCGAATCATCTTGACGGGCCGAACGGCGCACGGTTCGAATGCTTCATCTTCCGAAGCGTGCAACTGCCGGACACCGAAAAACAAAACCGAACGAACGAAGCAAAATGGGCGAGGAACATCGACTCGACCGTTTTGCAACAAACCATCAACGTTGACGACAGCAATCAGACGATTGAATCAACTACTCGCTGTCGGCCGTTTGCCCCACATTAGCGTGCTGTAAAGTCCGTTTTCGCGGTGACCTCTCGGCAGACCTCGGCGAGAAGGGACGCCGTCTTGTCGACGTCGTCCAGGCTGACCAGCTCGTTCGGCGAGTGCATATACCGATTCGGAATTGACACGAGCGCCGTCGCGACGCCTTCACGCGAAAGGTGAATGGCGTCAGCGTTCGTCGCCGTATCCCGCCCGGCCGCGTGCAACGCGTACTTGATGCCTAGTCGTTCGGCGGAGGCGCGAACGATCTCGAACACAACCGGCGACACGACGCCGCCGCGTGTGAGCACTGGACCGCCGCCGATCTTGTGGTCGCCGATTTCCTTTTTTTCGATCGTCGGGTGGTCGGTCGCGAACGTTACGTCGACGACGATCGCCATCTGCGGATTGATGCAGTTGGCGCACACCAGCGCTCCGCCGCCGTGCCAAGCGATTTCTTCCTGCGTCGTCGCCGCGGCGACCACGCGCGCGGCGCCAGGATTCTGCGCGTAGCGGCGAAGCGCCTCGAGCACCACGAACGCGCCGATGCGATCGTCGATCGACCGCGAGACGATACGATTGTTCGGGAAGTCGATCGTCTTTGAATCGACGACGCCTGGGTCGCCGACGCTCAGGCGACCTTCAGCCTCGGCGCGATTGGACGCCCCGATGTCGACCCAAATGTCCGTGAATTTGGACGCGACGTCACGGTCCGCGACTTTCATGAGATGGATCGGCTTCTTGCCGACGACGCCGAGGACGTCTCCGTCGCGGCCGAGAAAGCGGATACGCTGCCCGACGAGAACTTGCACGTCCCAGCCGCCGATCGGCTGCGGGTACACGAAGCCGTCGTCGTCGATGTACTGCACGATGAGACCGATCTCGTCGATGTGCCCGTCGAGCATGATGGTCGGCGACCCGCCCGGATTGATCTCGGCCACACTGTTCCCGGCGACGTCGGTGGTCACGCGGTCGGCGAATGTGCCGGCTTCCTCGCGCCAGACGCGGGCGGCGGGTCCTTCGAAGCCGGACGGCGCCGGAGTGTCGAGCAGCCGTTTCAGAAACGCGAGCGAGGACGGACTAAGCATCGGCGCAAAGTTCGATTCAGGGGAATTTAGCATCCGAAAATATTAATACTTTAATACCGGAGCTAGGATGGCGTGCGGATCGGAAACACGAGGAAACTGAGGCCAAGAATCAGGAGGCCGGCCACGTACCAACGAACGTCTTCGGTAAATCCGTAGTACAGAATGCCGAACCACGCGACCATCTGTCCGAACAGCCAGCCGTACAGGATGTCGGGCAGCCCGCTCGCCACGCGCCGGCGCTGAGCCCAACGACTGTTGTAGAAGCGCATGTCGATCATCTGGACCAGGGCGTACAGCCAGGTCATGACACCCACGCCGCGAAGCTTGCGGATGAAGAGCGGATGCGCGGCGGCCGACATGCCGATCGATGTGCCAAGTGTGTGAAACACGTACACCGCGAGGCCAACGAGCAGCGTAATTCCAAGCAGAATGGCACGGACCCTCGCGAGACGTTCGGGCGTGAGCCAGCGATGGCGAACGTCCAACGCTTCTGTGGCGGGCCCGATGCCCGCGATCGGTGGAATCATACGCCTGTGCCCCTGAAATGCCCGACGGACGCCTAGCGACTTCGCTCGTATACCGCCTTCCCCGCAATATAAGTCGCTGCTACATGCGTGCCGAGGATGTCTGCGGTGGGGACGGTCATGATGTCGCGGTCGAGGAGGACGAAATCCGCATACTTCCCGGGCGTGAGCGAGCCGGTGACGCCCTCCTGGAACGCCGCAAACGCCGGCCAGATGGTCATCGCCTTGAGCGCTTCTTCGCGCGTCATCATCTGCTCCGGAAACCACCCACCCGGCGGCCAATTGTTATCGTCCTGCCGGGAAACCGCAGCGTGAAATGAATAGAGCGGATTCACGCGTTCGACGGGGAAATCGCTGCCGTTCGGAATGATTACCCCGGTATTCAGCAACGACCGCCACGCGTAGGCACCGAAGGTTCGCGCGTAGCCGAGGCGGGTTGACGCCCAGTACATGTCGCTCGTTTGGTGAACCGCCTGCATCGACGGAATCACGCCGAGCTGGGCAAAGCGTGGCACGTCGGCGTGGTCGAGTACCTGAACGTGTTCGATGCGGAACCGGTGGTCGACGGTCGGAACGGCCTTGAGGGCCGCCTCGTACGCATCGAGCGCAACGCGATTCCCTCGATCGCCGATGGCATGCGTCGCGACCTGAAAACCGTGTTGAAGAGCGCGTATCGATACGTCGCGCAAATGTTCCGGCGTCGAGGTGAGCAGGCCGGTGTTTGTTGCGTCGTCGGCGTATGGGTCGAGCAGCGCGGCTCCGCGCGAGCCGAGTGCCCCGTCGGCGTAGAGCTTGATCGCGCGAATCCAGAGATGGCCGTCGTACAACGCACTCTGGGGACCTCGTTGGAAGTAATGCTCGATCGCCAGACTGTCGTCGGCGATCATCGCGTATACGCGAATGCTAAAGGTCCCGGCTTTCGCGAGCTCTTCGAACAAGTCGAGGACATCGCGCGGCTCGCCCGGATCATGGACGCCCACGAGCCCATACCGGTTCGATTCCTTGATCGCGTCGAGTGCCGCGCTCTTCATCTCGTCGTGCGACAGTGGCGGCATGGCGCGATTTACGAGGTCCATCGCATTGTCGATGAAGACGCCGGTCGGCTCGCCGTTCTGATTGCGTTCGATACGACCGCCTGCGGGGTCCCTTGTGGCGTTCGTCACTCCGGCGGCGCGCATCGCCGCGGCGTTCGCGAGGATGGCGTGTCCGTCGATGCGTTCGAGCACGACCGGATTGTTCGGCGACACCGCCGATAGCGCTGTGTGCGCGGGAAAGCGCGTGTCGCCCCACTTGTTCTGATCCCAGCCGCCTCCGATCACCCAGCGTCCCGCCGGCGCTTCCTTCACGCGCGCGCCGACGCGAGTGACGATCGCGTCGTACGACCGCGTGTCGGTGAGATCGATGTTGTGAAGGAACGTGCCGAGTCCGAACAGGTGCGCGTGTGCGTCGACCATGCCGGGGATAACCGTTTCGCCGCCGGCGTCGATGACGCGCGTCGAGGGTCCTTTGAGCAAAAGCGCTTCACGCTCGGAGCCGACGAATTGCACGAGACCATTACGGACCGCGAGTGCCGGCACGAATGGATGTGAGTCGTCGACCGTGTAGATCCGCGCATTGGTGACGATGAGGTCCGCCGCGGGCGGTGCCGTCCGTTGGGCGCGAGCGGGTGACGCGACAGGCGTGGCAAGCACGGCCGCGCACAGCGCGGAAGCCGCGCTGCGAGTTAAGAAAATTCTCATTGATGTCAGATTCCGGGGATACGCGTCCAGATCAGCACACTGCCACAGTTCGACGTGCCGCGCGAGCGAGCGTACTCCGGGGGAACTCCGGCGGCGCCGCCGTAGAGCTCCACGCCTTCGACGTCACCCGGGGGCATTTCATCGATAGTGAAACCAACCGCAAGAATACCATCGACGAAAAATTGCGGCGGACAATTGGCGCGCGCCATACCTGTAAAGCGAAGCGACTGGCGGCCGTTTTCCCCCGGTATGAGCTGGGCGCCCGGAATCATCCGCATCATGTCGCTGAGGAGGAGTGGATGCCGCGCTTCGATCTGCGCTCTCGTGATGAAATGACCGACCCCTTGGCGGCGCCGCGCCTCGAACGCTTCGAGAATACGTTTGTTCTCGCCCGTGTGCGCGACCGTGATATAGCCCGTCATTCGCTGCGCCACGACGGTGAGCGTCACCTCGACGTTCGTCGTGTCGTCCGATGCGACCTCGGTAATCACGGCGATCGGTTCGAATGAAATTCGCCGGAAGACGAGATCGACGGGGCCGAACGGCAGCAACGCCAGAAAGAAATGTCCGAGGCTGTCCGTGCGCGAACTGATCGCGGGTTTGATCGCGATGACTTCGACGCCGGCAATTGGTTTGCCGTTGTCGTCCTTTACCACGCCTGCGAGACTGCCGCGATGGTTCTGGGCGACGAGCGTTGCGGGCACGAGCAGGAGCGACAGGACAGCCCGTCGCAAGACGAGCCCCGCGCGCGGCGCGGATGACCGGGGGTGGGTGGCCATGCGGCAATATGGTGAGTGGGTGAGACCGGGAACAGAGTTATTTTTTCGCGCCTTTCGCGCTGTGTGGGACGTATCGTACTTTGCGCGGGACCGACCGAATTTTTCCGAGGTGCCGATCATGGTTTGGAAGCACCACGCCGCGATCCATCGACATCGCGATGACCTTCACGACGACCGGCGCGGGTCCGGTGCTCCCGTCGCTCCCCGCGTGAACGACGGTGGCGTACGAGATCAGCAACTTCGCGCGATGGGTGACCGGCTTCGCCGCAACGGGCGACGGACATTCCCTCACATGGGACAAGGTCGACTACGACACCCGGCGCGTGCGCTCGGCCGGCGCAAAGTCATTGCGCGTGACGTTTCGCTACGTCTCAGGTTCGTTGGACAATGCCATGGCCGTGGCTGTGGGTGTCGGAAGGCATCACCGACTACTACGCCGATCCGGCCGAGGTCCGTGCCGGCGTGGTCAATGAGACAGGCCTCTTGCAATGACTGGCGCGACGATAAATGAGGTCATCTTCAATGCGCGTTTCATCGACGGCCGCGCCGGGTTTCCGTGGGACAGCATTCTGCGGCTTGCGGGCTTCCGGTCGGATCAGGAGCGCGTGCCGCGACTCGGCGTTATCAGAAGTTTGTCATAGCGTTTTCTGATTCGTCGAAATGTGTTGCCGGGTTGATTCGATGGTAGACCGCTAGTGCATGGACGAATCGAAACAAGCCGTAGCGGTAGTCGTTTCAACCAATTCGTGTTCGTCGCAGAATCGCGTGGCCACGCTCCAAATGGTTTCCCCGAGATCAACTGAAAAAAGAGCTTCCCGTTTGGCACGAGAAGCTCTTTCGACCGCAGTTCATTCAGCGGTATTCAGTGGCGTTCCGCGGATTCCGCGGCTAAGGTCGCCGCCGGTCCTGACGATCACCGCCATCACCGGTGCCACGCGACATAGCGTCTCTACGAAATCAGGGGGGGAAATCCGTCGCGTACGCGGCCCACGGACCGTTCGTATGCGAATTCTCTCGGATGAGCTTCGTGACGGTGTTGAGCGCGTCGTCATCGTACGCGGGGAGGGACAGACCCGAAATCTTTTTCGCCAGTACACTGTAGGGCAGCGCTTCCTGTGACGCGTACATGAGCAGGTAGCCGTGCTGCGCGAACCCCAACGGACCCGCGTCGCCGAACGAACCGTTGCCTGCGCGGCCATTCGTGCGGCCGTTGTTCGGAACGCTGTTCGTCGGAATCGAGTTTGCCGGCCGCCGAATCAACCGCGAACTGTCGCTCAGTGCCGATTTCGCCAGGCTCGTCGCCACCAAATGCGACCCGCTTTCGACGTAGCTGCTCGACGTCGAATCCTCGGGAAAGAGCAGCAAGCTGCCGCGCCCGGGAACGACGTAAAACACGGCAACATTCGCGGGCCGGCCGAGTTGGATCGTAAGATGTAGCGGCTGCCGCTCGCCCTTGGTGGGCACGACGGCCGGCGACAAATCGGCAAACTGCCCGAACTTGTGGGGCGCACTGGCGCCGCACGCGGCGAGTCCGGCCAGACCCGAAAGCAGTGTCCACGTGGCGACGCGCGTCGCGAAGCGTATTGTACCAGAACTCACTGAACCCTCACGAAGTACTCGAGGAAAGACCCTTGATGATCACGTTACCCGGTCGCGGCCGCTCCGCAATCCTCATCGGCATGCTGTGCGCCAGCGTCTCAGCGAACGCACAAACTCCCGCACCCGTTTCGAATTCGATTTCAGCGCGAGTTGCCGGTCTCGTCAAACACGACGGCTTTCTTCCAATCTACGTCGACGAGAGGCAGGGGCGAATCTTGGTCGAGCTACCACGCGACTCGACGCGCGCCCTCTTCATGATTACCCAGGCAACCGGCCTAGGTTCGAATCCGATCGGCATCGACCGGGGTTCCAGCGGCGGAACGCACGTCGCGCGCTTCGACCGCGACGGCGACCGCGTGCTCTTCGTCCTCGAGAATTGGTCCTATCGCGTCAGCTCAGGCAACGCCGACCACGCCCGAACGGTCGCCGAGGCATTTCCGCCGAGCACGATCGCGGCGCTCCCGTTGCTGGCGGCGGAGGGTGGAAAACTGCTCGTCGACGCGACCGACATTGCCATGCGTGACTGGAACGACGTCGCCGGGACGCTCGCGCGGAACCAGCAGGGGACGTACACCGTGGCGCGGGACCGGTCGAGTATCTACCGGCCGTATACCAAAGCCTTCCCCGACAATACCGAAATCGACGTCTCGCTGACTTTTGTCACGACGGGTCGTCCCGGCGGAACGGTGAGCTCGATCGTTCCGGACGGACATGCGGTCACGCTGCGACAGCATCTGTCGTTCCTCGCGCTTCCCGATGCGTCGTTCCGGCCCCGGGCGCTCGATCCGCGGGTCGGTTTTTTCGGAGTGGAGTTTAAAGATTACTCGCGGCCGATTCAGGAGCCGCTGCAAGTGGGTTGGGCGTCGCGCCACCGCCTCGAGCGCGTGAATCCGAACGATCCCAATTCGCCAATCAAAGCGCCGATTCGGTACTACGTCGATCGCGGCATCCCCGAACCGATTCGCTCGGCCACGCTCGAGGGCGTGAAGTGGTGGGAGCAGGCGTTCGATCGCGCGGGCCTGAAAGGAGCGTTCACTGTAGAGCTGTTGCCCGAAGGCGTGGACCCGATGGACGCGCGGTACAACGTGGTGCAGTGGGAGAATCGCAACGAGCGCGGCTGGTCGGTCGGCGGAGCACTCACCGATCCACGTACCGGCGAGATGATCAAAGGGATGGCCAGGCTCGACTCGCACCGTGCACGCACCGACTACAATCTCTTCGCCGGCTTGATGGGCGCCGCGGCGACGTCTGCCGATACGGCGTTCGTGCTCGCTCGCGTGCGACAGGTGAGCGCACACGAAGTCGGACACACCCTCGGCCTCTCCCACAACTACATCGCGTCGACGTACGAGCGCGGATCGGTGATGGATTATCCCGCGCCGCGCATTTTATTGAACGCAAGCGGTGGAATCGATCTGTCGCACGCGTATGCCGTTGGACCGGGCGACTACGATGTCTGGGCGATTCACTGGGGCTACGGCGTGTTTCCCGCGGGGTCGGAATCTGATTCGCTGCGCACCATCGTCGCGGACGGTTTGAAGAAGGGATATCTGTATCTCTCCGACGGCGACGCGCGCCCCGAATACGGCTCCGATCCACGCGTCAACCTGTGGGACGACCAGCGCTCGCCGCTCGTCTTCCTCGGCAATCAGACCGATGTGCGTCGCGTGGCGATGAAGAATTTCGGTGAGCGAAATATTCGGCCGGGAGAACCCATCGCGTTACTACAGGAGCGATTCGTCCCCGTGTATTTCATGCACCGGTTTGCGCTGAATGGGACGTCGAAGGCAATTGGCGGAATGGAATACAGCAACGCGGTGCGTGGGGACGGCCAGCAGGCGACGCGCGCGGTTCCCTACAAGGAGCAGATCGACGCATTGCGCATGATGACCGCGGCGCTGAGTCCGACCGAATTAGCGATTCCTGATACCGTGATCACGTTGATGGCGCCGGGCGCCAATGCCGTGACTCCGCCGGTCGAGCTCTTTCAAAGCCGAACCCGTCCGGCGTTCGACGAGCTGAGCGCCGCACAAACGTTGTCGATGATGATCGTCGACATGGTTCTTCAGCGCGATCGCGCGGCGCGTCTCGTCGAGTTCGCCACGCGAGGCGCGGGGCCGCACCTCACGTTGAGCGCGACGATCGATTCGCTCGTCGGAGCGACGTGGGGAGCGTCGGCGTCGTCGCCGAAATTGGCGGCGCTCCTTCGTGTGACCCAACGCAGTGTGGCCGACAAACTGCTCATGCTCGCGGCGGATTCGGCGGCGTCGCCGGAGGTGCGAGCGATGGCGGAGCTCAAGGTTGCCGCGCTCAAGAAGCGCGCGGTGGCGAATCAGCTCGCGGCGAAGACTGACGACGATCGCGCGCATTGGTTGTCGATTGGGAACGACTTCACGCGATGGATCGAGAAGCGCGAGCTACCAAAATTCTCGCCGTCATTGCTGGCCCCGCCAGGTGACCCGTTCGGTCTGCCCGGCGAACCCTGATCGTTGTCCGAGCGGGGTGACGTACGGGCTTCCACGGATCGCTAACTCTCAAGAACAGACTCTGGCAAGAGGTATCACGTGCGAGTTCGGAAGCTCGGTGTGGTCGGCGCGGGAACGATGGGCAGCGGTATCGCGGCGCTCGCCGCCTCGGCGGGAATTCCCGTCGTCCTCCTCGACGTTCCCGCGGTTGGCGCGGATCGCAACGCGACAGTGCGCGGCGGATTGGAACGCGTACGAAAATCCAAGCCCGCCGCGTTCATGGATCCCGATCGTATCTCGGCGATCGTCGTCGGGAATACAGAGGACGATCTCGGCAGACTCGGTGACTGCGATCTGATCATCGAGGCGATCATCGAGCAGGTCGAACCGAAGCGCGCGCTATACGCACGGCTCGAGGGGCTGCTGCCGGATCACGCGGTCGTTGCCTCGAACACGTCGGGCATTCCGATGCAAACGTTGACTGAGGGTCGCTCGGCGGATTTCAAGTCGCGCTTTCTTGGCATGCACTTCTTCAATCCGCCACGATACCTGCATCTGCTCGAGATCATTCCGGCGCCGGAGACGTCGAAGGAAACGATCGAGACGGCGCGTCAGTTCAGCGATCGGGTGCTTGGCAAAGGCATCGTGGTCGCGCGTGACGTGCCGGGCTTCGTCGCGAACAGGCTGGGCGTGTACGGAATGGTCTTGGCTGTGCGGTTGATGGAGAAACATGGTCTCACGATCGACGATGTGGACATTCTCACGGGTCAGCTCACGGCGCGCGCAAAGTCGGCGACGTTCCGCACGGCCGATCTCTCCGGGCTCGATGTCATATCGCACGTGACCAAAGGACTCAGCGCAGCCACAAGCGACGACTTTGCACTGCCAGGCTGGGTGAATGATCTCATTGCATCGGGGAAGGTCGGCGAGAAGAGTGGCGCGGGGTTTTACACGCGTGTCGGCAAGGAAATTCAAACGCTCGACTGGCACACCGGCCAATACGGTCCGCAGACGAAGCCCGATCGTCCCGAGCTCAAACGACTCGGTCGTCTGCCGTATCCCGAGCGTTTCGCGGCGTTTTGCGACTGGAGCGACAGCGACGGCGCGTTCGTAAAAGAATACTTATTGCGCTTCTCTCACTATGTCTTGTCGACCGCGCCGAAGATCGCGCACGACCTGGCGGCTGTCGATCATGCGATGGAGTGGGGCTTTGCGTGGGACATCGGTCCCTTCCAGCAGATGGATTTGCTCGGCGCCGATTTCCTGAAGAGAGGATTCGCGGAACTCGGGCTCGACGAGCCGGCGCTGTTGCGTGAGGGGGCAAGCGGATTTTACTCGGCCGACGGGTCGCAGGTGCTGTCGCTCAAGGGCGGGTATGGGCCCGTGCCGCGGGAAGCGGGCGAGATACGCCTCACCGAGGCGCATCGTCCGGCGAACAAGGCGCGGTACGTTCTGGAGGAGTCCGACGATGCATCGCTCGTCGATGTCGGGTCGGGTGTGGCGGTACTGGAGTTCCACAGCAAGATGAACACGATTGGCGAGGGCGTGATGACGATGATTCATCGCGCGCTGGATCGTGTCGAGCGCGACGGTCTCGCGGGACTGGTGATCGGCAATGAGGATCCTCGCACGTTCTCGGCGGGTGCCGATCTATCGATGATTCTCGGTCTCGTCGCGGCCGGCAACTGGAAGGAATTGGAGCGCGCGGTGCGAGTGTTTCAGGATACTTCTGTTCGCATTCGGCAGTCTGCCTTTCCGGTGGTCGCCGCGCTGTTTGGATTGACGCTCGGCGGTGGGTGTGAGTTCTCTCTGCATGCCGATCGCATTCAGGCGCACGCCGAGTTGTACATGGGGTTGGTGGAGGTCGGTGTTGGGTTGATTCCGGCCGGTGGTGGAACGACCGAACTCCTGTTCCGCTTTGCGTCGGACCTCGCGCCGTATTCCGAAGCTGATCCGTTTGAGGCGGTGAGGCGCGCGTTCCAGGTCATCGGGATGGCGACCACGAGCACGAGCGCGCTGGAGGCGAGAAAGATCGGATTCCTCCGCCCAATGGACCGGATTACCATGAATCGCGACCGTCTCTTGGCCGACGCGGTCGCGCGTGTGGTGGATCTGTCGCCGGACTATGTGGCGCCGCTGCCGCGCACGATTGTCGCGCAGGGCAAGGAGTCTATTGGAAATCTCTCATATGCGGCATGGGCAATGAAAGAGGCGGGCCAGATTTCGGATCACGACGCTCGAATCGCGAAGGAACTGGCGTACGTGCTCTCGGGTGGCGACGGTCCGCCGCGGACGGTCACGGAGTCGGATATCCTGGATCTCGAGCGCGACGCGTTCCTGCGCTTGCTCGGCACCAAGGAGACTCAGGAGCGAATGCAATTCACGTTGAAGACTGGGAAGCCGCTTCGTAACTAGACCTTTGTCCGGCGATTCGAGGGTCGGCGCTGGGCGGGCAGGTGATGCATTTAGCCGCGGATTTCGCGGACGGTGGGTGGAATGCCGCGGAAAAAAACGGGAACTGATCTTTGAACGAAAGGGTCGACTGGATGCGGCGTCGATGACGGCGTGAGGCTTCGGAGGTGTTGCTCGAAGCGCGACGAGCCGAGACGGACAACGAGGAGAACAACGCCACCCGGCAAGAACAACAACAGCAAGAACAACAACAGCAAGAAAGAACAATAGGAAAGAACGACGGCAAGAGACGGGACGCCTGACGACTCCGCGGAACTCCGATCCACGTCCGCGAGAGTCCGCGGCTAATCGCACCACCAGCCAGACCTGAAAAGCATCTCGAGGATATGAGAATGAAAGAAGTTGTCGTGGTATCCGCCGTTCGCAGCGCGGTCGGAAAGGGAAAGAAGGACGGCGGCCTCGCGAGTGTGCACGCGGTGGATCTTTCGGCGCATCTTATGCGCGCCGCACTCGATGGTGTGAAAATCGACCCCGCCGTCATCGATGACGTTCTGTGGGGATGCGCGATGCCCGAAGCCTCGCAAGGACTCAACGTCGCCCGTCTCTCCTGGCTACGCGCGGGACTGCCCGTCGAAGTACCCGCCGCTACGATCAATCGCTTTTGCTCATCAGGTCTCCAGACTGTCGCGTTCGCGGCCCAGGAAATTCTGAGCGGCATGGCGGACGTCGTGCTCGCCGGCGGCGTCGAGATGATGAGCCAGGTCCCGATGTCCGGCTACCACACTAGACTCGATCCGAAGATCACCGAGTCCTACATCGGCATGGGATTCACCGCCGAGCGTGTCGCGGAACGGTGGAAGGTCTCGCGCGAGGATCAGGATCGTTGGGCGGCGAGCAGTCAACAGAAGGCGGCGCGCGCGATCGCCGCGAATGCGTTCGACGGACAAATCGTCCCGGTCCCGGTCGAAACGGTAACGTGGAAGGGCACCGAGAAGACGACGCAGACGATCGAGTTCTCTCGCGACGAACTGCCGCGGCCGGACACGACGGTCGAGACGCTCGCGAAGTTGCGGCCAGCGTTCAAGGCGAAGGGAACTGTTACCGCCGGCAACGCGAGCCCGTATTCTGATGGAGCCGCTGCGGTGTTGTTGATGACGGCCGACAAAGCAAAGGAGCTCGGTCTGACGCCGCTCGCGCGATTCATCACATTCGCCGCGGCCGGCGTCGAGCCGGACGTGATGGGCGTCGGACCCCTGAAGGCAGTGCCGAAGGCGCTCAAGCGTGCCGGCCTCACGATGGCGGACGTAAAACTCATCGAGTTCAATGAGGCATTCGCGGCGCAAGTGGTCGCGGTGGTGCGCGATTTAGAGATGCCTGAAGACCGCGTCAACGTGAACGGCGGCGCCATCGCGCTCGGCCACCCGCTCGGCGCGACGGGTTCGAAGCTTACCACACAATTGATTCACGAGTTGCGCGCGCGCGGCGGCGGCACCGGCCTCGTCACGATGTGCATTGGCGGAGGAATGGGCGCGGCGGGGTTGTTCGAGGTGTACCCGGCGTAGGCGAAGCGCGCATTGATTCGGGCGGTGCGGGGATGTATCGTCCCGCCTTGACTCTCGCGGAAATCATTCATGCGCTCGGTGCGTTCAACTCTCATGTCGTTCGGGCGGCTCGGTGCATTCGTCGCCGTGACGCCCCTTCTCGCGTCCTCTCAAACGATGCCTCAGGCCGCGGCAAAACAGATCACCATTCACGCCGACCGCATTCTCGACGGAAGGGGCGGAGTGATGACGGGCGCCACGGTGGTGGTCGACGGCGACAAGATTCTGCGCGTCGACAAGAAACCGACCGGCGCGGCGACGTACGACCTCAAAGGCCTGACATTGCTGCCGGGCCTGATCGATGCGCACTCGCACCTCACCTGGTATTTCAATCGGCAAGGCCGCTACCACACGAACGGCGATGGCGACACGCCGGTCGAAGCGATGTTGTCGACCGCAGGGAATGCGTATGCGACGCTGACGGCGGGCTTCACGACGGTTCAGAGCCCCGGCTCGCCGGAGGACAAGGATTTGCGCGACTGGATTGCGCTCGGGCAGATTCCTGGACCGCGCGTGCTCACGTCGCTCAGTCCGTTCAGCAGCACACGCCCGTCGCCCGACTCGTTGCGTGCCCAAGTGCGTCGTCGCAAGGCAGAGGGCGCCGACGTGATCAAGATCTTCGCGTCGGCGAGCATTCGCGACGGCGGCGCACAGACGTTGAGCAGCGAGCAACTCGACGCGTTGTGCGGCGAAGCGAAAGCGCAGGGCATGCGAACGATGGTGCACGCGCACAGTTCGGCGAGCATCAAAGCGGCGGTGCTCGCCGGCTGCACGCAGATCGAGCATGGCGTCTTCGCCGATGATGAAACGTTAAAATTGATGGCCGACCACGGCGTCTACTTCGATCCGCAGGTCTGTCTCGTCTTCCGCAACTACCTCGACAACCGCGCGAAATTCCAGGGCATTGGCAACTACAACGACGAAGGCTTTGCCGCGATGGAGAAGGCGTTGCCGATCGCCGCGGCAATGTACCGGAAGGCGATTCACACGCCCGGCCTGAAGGTGATCTTCGGAACCGACGCCGTCGCCGGCGCGCACGGTCGCAATGCAGAAGAACTCGTTTGCCGGGTGCAGGCGGGCGGGCAATCGCCGATCGACGCGATCACCGGCGCCACATCGCTGACCGCTGAGAGTCTCCGCATGAGCGATCAGATCGGGTCGATCGCGCCGGGATTGCAGGCGGATCTCATCGCGGTGCGCGGCGATCCGACCAAGGACATCACTGCCTTGCGAAACGTCGTCTTCGTGATGAAGGGCGGCAAAATTTATCGCAACGAGAAGTAGCGACAAGCACGCCGTGCCGCGATTCAGACGGCGCCACGCAACCGTGTACGCGGGTCGCTACGCGGCCGACCCTCAGTCCGCTGAGACCGGCGGATTGGGGCCGGGGAGCCACAGCGTGAACCGCGATCCTTCGCCGACGATGCTATTCACCTGAATGTCGCCGCCCATCATTTGCGCCAGGCTGCGGCTGATCGTGAGTCCGAGGCCGGTTCCGCCGTGCGCGCGGGTGTATCCGTTCTCGACCTGCACGAAGGGTTGGAAGATTCGATCGAGATTCTCGTTCGAGATGCCGACGCCGGAGTCGCGCACCGAGATGCTGGTCCACGAGTACTCCACGCCGTTGCTGCCCGGGCGAACGCCGCGATCGCATCGGACGGACACGCGTCCCCCCGGCCGAGTGAATTTCACCGCGTTCGAGAGAAGGTTCGTGAGAATTTGCTGAACGCGCTGGGTATCACCGAAATACTCCGCGTGGACATCGCCGTCGGCCTCCGCGAACAGTTCCACGCCCTTTGTGACCGCACTTGGCCGTACGAGCGCGACCGCTGCTTCGGCGGAGTCCGCGGCGATCGACACCGTGGGTTCGACATGCATGCGTCCGGCTTCGATCTTCGCGAGATCCAGAATCTCGTCCACGAGCGACGTGAGGTGTTCGCCGCTCGCGCGAATGCGCCCGAGCTGGCGTGCTTGCGCTTCGGTGACCGGACCGCCGATGCCCATCTCGAGCAATTCCGCGTACCCCATCATCGCGTTGATCGGCGTGCGAATCTCGTGGCTCATCTTTGCGAGAAAATCCGACTTGGCGTTGCTTGCCGCCTCGGCTTCCAGACGCAAGGCGAGCGAGCTGCGATAGATCACGGCGTTGTCGATCGCGACCGCGGTGCGTCTCGACAATTCGGTCGCCAACTCCAAGTCGTCCGATCGAAATGCGCGGCCCGAGTCGGTCATCGTGAATGACATCGCGCCGAACGCGCGGCCGCGCGCAACCAGCGGCACGCACATGAACGACGACGGTCGCACCTGACGAACCAGTTCCGCCACGTCGGCGTCCTTCGCGGTTTTGAGCACGGCGTCGAGCTCGATCCGCGAAATCATGGTCGGCTTGCGCGACCGCATCACGGACGGCACGTCGCCGTCGGCGTCGATACGATACTCATACCGGTTTACTAATGACCGAACGACCGACTCCATCTTCGGGTCATAGTGCGCGGTCTCCATTCGGCGGATGCTGCCATCCTCTTCAGCGACGTGAATCGTGCAGTAGTCGGCGAGAGTCGGAACGCAGTGACGCGCGAGCCCGGCGAGCAACGTCTGATCAGACAGCGACGCCGCGAGAATCTGGCTGGCTTCCGCGAGAAACTGTTGACGCGCGCTCGTCTTCGTCACCGTCTCGAGTGCGTGTGACGACGCGAGCGACGACTCCTGCACGCGTTCCGCCATTCGGTTGAAGGCCGTGGCGAGGCGGCCGATTTCATCGCCGTCGGGAAGGGCGACGCGCTCGGAGTAGTCGCCTTGCGCAATCGCCTCGACCGCGCTCGTGAGCCCCACGAGCGGGCGAGTGAGCTGATGTCCAAACCACCACGCGAACCCCGCGCCCGCGACGGCAAGCAGCACCGCGATAATCATGAGCACGCGCAGTGTGGCCACTGGACCGGTTAGCACCGCCCGCATTGGGGACTCCAGAATCAGGACGAGCGGCGTTCCGCGAATCGGCGTGCTCGACGCGAGAGCGTCGCCGTCGCCGTGAGCGTACATGTCGACGCCCGGGGTGAACGTGCGAACGGACCTTGGCGGCGGGACGGGCTTTCCGAGGAGATCGACGGCGAGCGAATCCTTCGAGTTGCGAAAATAGAATTCTACGTCCGGCCCGATGAGGTCGCGGAACGGTTGAATGGCGCGCTGGTTGTTGCCGATCCGGCGCTCCTGCGCCACGTATCCGACCAACGTGCCGTTCTCGTGCACGGGCGCGGTGATCCAGATCGCCAACCGTCCGGCGTCGCTCGAGAGTTTGCTCACGTGGGCGCTGTCGGGCGTGGCGCCGAAGACGCGAAGGTCCGCATGTCCGCGCTGAATCTCGTCGGCCGATTCGAGCTTCATTCCGCTCAACCGTCGTCCGTCGGGCAGCAACAGAAGCGGCGGTGTGGCGCTATCGGCAGGCGTCGTGAACGCGTTGATCGCGATGACGCTCGACATCGTCGGAACCGCGGCCGGCGACCGCAGCGCAGCGACGACGCCGGAGTCCGCGGCGAGCCTTCGCAGCGAATTCACGCGCGCCGAGATCTGCTGCTGGAGCATGCCGGCGAGCTGCACCGAGAGGGCCGACAGACGATCGGCGGCGGCGCGCTCCGCCGCGCGCCGAACCTCGTAGTACGACAGGCCGAGCGATGTCGCCAACACGACAGCAAGAATTCCGAAAATCAGCAGCGGTAACTTTCGCTCGAGCGACAATGAGCGATTTGACGGCGCAAGCTCCGCAGCCGACGACAAGACGGTCAAATTTAGAACCTACTAAAGGCACGAACTTACTCGGCGCCGAGCTGCCCGTCGCCGTTTTCCAGCGACCGCCAGAGATACCAACTGGCCACGGAGCTGTGCGGGCTCCATTTGGCGCCGATGCGCTTCACCTGCTTCGGTGTCGGCCGCTTTCGCATGCGATACGCACGCCGGATGGCGTTTTGAATCCCAAGGTCCAGTTCAGGAAGGACGTCACGGCGCCCGAGTCGAAACATCAAGAACATCTGCGCCGTCCACCGCCCAATTCCTTTCACCTGGACCAAGTGGCTGATGAGGTCGTCGTCGTCCATCGACTCGACCTCCTCCAACGGCAACTCGCCGCTTGCCACCTTGGATGACAAATCTCGCAAATACGCAGTCTTTTGACGCGACAACCCCGCTCCGCGCAACGCGTCGTCGGAGATTGTCAGGAGAACTTCGGGCGTCGGCACGGCATCCGGGAAGAGCGCGCTGAATCGCCCGAAAATCGTGCTCGCCGCCTTGCCCGAAAGCTGCTGAAAGACAATCGCTCGCGTCAGCGCTTGAAAATGGGTCCCCTCGCTTCTCGACTCGAGCCTGCACGGTCCAACAGCCTCGATTACCCCGGCGAGGACCGGGTCCGCGAGCTTGAGGTGGCGGACCGAAGAGCGGTGGTTTGCCATGAATCAAACTTAGAACGCTCGGACACCCCTGGGAGGGCGCTCCGCATTCGACGGACGCGAACCGGATCAATAGCGCTACAACATCGACTACCAACATGCGCGACTCGACTCATATTCGGGGGCCTCACTGCTCCCGACGTCGATCGTCGCGTTCGCGGCGTACGGCATGCCGGTGTAGCGCGCACGCTTACTTGCGCTCTGAGAGCGTGACTTACATTTCACCGTCATGGCTCGCTTTCTCGCGTATTTCTTCCGCGGTCTCGTCGTCGTCGTTCCGCTCGCGCTAACGGTCTACGTCTGCGTCGCGATCTTCACGACTATCGATAACTGGCTCGGCCTTCCGATTCGCGGCGTGGGATTCGTTCTCGCACTGCTCACGATCACACTGATTGGATCGCTGGCGTCGAACTTGGTGACGCGAAGTGTGCTTTCCGTGGTCGATCGCATGTTTGAGCGACTGCCGATCGTGCATCTGCTGTATTCGTCGGCGAAGGACATGCTCAACGCGTTCGTCGGCGAAAAGCGTCGCTTCGACAAACCGGTGCTCGTGTCGCTCTCAGCCGACGGCGCTGTGAAAGTCCTCGCATTCCTCACGTCTGACTCGCTTGCCGAGTTGGGCGTGGCGGATCATATGAGCGTGTATATGCCGCAGTCGTACGGCTTCGCGGGCCACATTCTTGTCGTGCCGGCGAGTCGAGTGGAGCGCATCGATGCCGACGCGACCGCGGTCATGGCGTTCATCATCTCCGGCGGCGTGACCCAGGTTGAAACGCGTCCGGTGTCCAGCTGACGCCACGTTTCGAGATTCGCGCGTCGCCGATGCAGGGACTCGGCGCGTTTGCGACGGAGTCCATTCCCGCGGGCGAGCGGCTGATCGAGTACGCGGGCGAACGTATCACTCCTGACGAAGCCGAGCGACGCGAGCCGGGAACGGGCGTCGAAGGGCAGCATCATCACACGTTTCTTTTCGCGATCGACGACGAGATCGTGATCGATGCCGGCGTCGACGGCAACGACGCGCGGTTCATCAATCACTCATGCGATCCGAATTGCGACGCGGTGATCGAAGACGGTCGCATCTGGATCGAGACGATTCGCGACGTCGACATGGGCGAGGAGCTCGCGTACGACTACGCGTACGTGTTGGAGGAACGACATAGTTCCGCGGCCAAGCGGCGATTCCCCTGTTTTTGCGGGGCGGCCGCGTGCCGCGGGACTATTCTCGCCAAGAAGCGCTAACGATCTGGTTTAGATCCGCCCGCTGGAGGCGTCCTGGGCCACGTGTTATTCTCGCGGTTGGTGTCGACGATGCGCTTTTCCGGATCGAGCTCCACCTTCGTCAGCTTCTTGCCCTTGAAGGCGTACCAGCGCAGATACGCCTCGGAGTTGGTGCTCCACACTTCGGCGGGATAATTGATGTCCTGCGTGGTGCCATCGGAGAATGTGAATCGCGCACGGATCGGCAGCACGCCGCGAGCCTGGTTTCCATAGACGACGGCGACCGAATCGATGTCGCCCGACTGGCGGTGCACGACCGTATCGACGGCCTGGTCGAAATGCGCGTTCGTCAGGAACCACTCACGGAAGAACCAGTCGAGCCTCTTTCCGCTCACGTCTTCCATCGTTTTAAAGAAGTCTGATGGCGACGGATGCTTGAAGGCCCAGCGGCGGGTGTACTCGCGAAAGCCTTCGTCGAAGGCCTCGGGGCCGAGAATTTCCTCGCGGAGCTGCGCCAGTCCAACGGCGGTCTTCACGTAGGCGTTTTCACCGAGGAGGCGCGGGTCGATGCGATCGGGTGGAATCTCGAGCGGCTCGTCGACGTCGTGCGCCATGAACTGCTCGACCTGTTCGCGATCGTGCGCGACGCGCGCTGCGTAGGTGCCTTTCTCGGGGTAGCGCCTGGCTTCGGAGAAGTAGTTGATGAAGGTGTTGAAGCCCTCGTCTTGCCACATGTGCATGCGCTCGTTCGACCCGACGATCATCGGGTACCACATGTGTCCGATCTCGTGTGTGACGACGTTGTACAGCTCGTACTTGTCGGCGCTCTTGGCTTCCATCGCGAGCATTGGGTATTCCATGCCGCTGATCGGACCTTCGACCGCGCTGATCTGCGGATATGGATACTGGAACCAGCGCTCTGAGTATTCTTGAATCGACTGGCGCGACATGTCGGCGGATTCCTTCCACGTGTCGATGGCGCTGGGACGGTAATAGCCGTTCGCCATGTGCCCCTGCCAGCTCGACGCGTCCCACATGTACTCGGGGCTTGCCGCCCACACGGCGTCACGCACGCTGTGCGCGGCGAAGTGCCAGGTCTGCATGCCGGTCTTCTTCGGACGAGCCGCGCCGCTCTTGAGCTCTTCTTCGGTGATGATGTGGACCGGCGTGTCGGACTTCGACGCCTGCGCCAACCGCGAGATTTCGGCCGGCGTCAACACGGCGGACGCGTTCTGCAGCGTGCCCGTCGCCGCGACGATGTATCCCGCCGGTACCGTGACGTACATGTTGTAGTCGCCGTACTCGAGATAGAATTCGCCTTGTCCGAGATACGGTTCGGTGTTCCAGCCGCGAAGGTCGTCGTACACACAGACCCGCGGGTACCACTGCGCGAGCTCGTACAGCGAGCCGTCGCGACCCATGCGATCGGCGCCGTGTTCAGGAATGCTAAAGTGCCATGCGACGTCGAACGTCGTCGTCGCGCCGGGCGCAAGCGGTGTGGCGAGATCGACCTTCATGATCGTGCCGTCGACGCGCGTCTTGAGCGGAGTCTTCTTGCCCGCGCTCACCTGATTGAAGCGATCGATGTTGTCGCCGCCGGCGAAGTTGCGCGCGCCAAATCGTGAGTCGGGCGGGAATACGAACGAATTCAGCGACCCGTCCTTGAACGCATTCTGCTCGACTTGGAACCACACGAAGCGCAGCGTGTCGGGCGAGTTGTTCGTGTACTTGAGCATCATTTCGCCGGTGAGCGACTTTGCCGCCGTGTCGAGCGTTCCGCGTAGCTCGTAGTCGGCGCGCTGTTCCCAATACTTCGGGCCGGGTGCGCCGGAGCCGCTGCGATAGATGTTGCCCGTGGGCAAGTTGAGTGGCGCAAACATGGACGTGTCCGCCACGCCGGTTACGTCGGGACCGCTCCGCGGCGCCTGCTGTGGACGACCCTGAGCACCGAGCGATGAACTGAGCGCCGCAGCGAGGAGCGCAGCGGCGGATAAGCGCGAAGCATTGAGCATTGACTGGCTGGCTAAAGAAAGGGCCTTGGCCCGGCGCGATGAGACTCGCGCACACTCAAATCAATCCGGACGGATCATCCGGGCAAGAACAAAGCCTGATAATGATTTGTAAACGAACGAGTGAGGGGTGTTCCCCGGGCTGTTTCCCGGCCTGTTCTAGCGCTTGGCGTAGATGCTCGAGGTACCGTCGCGGTTGAAGGCCAGGACGTTGTAGTGGTCCGGCGCGCCGCCCATTTCCATCCCTGGCGACCCCTTCGGCATTCCTGGCGCCGCGAGGCCGAGCGCTTTCGGCTTTTCCGCGAGGAATTTCTTGATGACGTCGGCCGGCACGTGGCCTTCGATCACATAGCGATCGACCACCGCAGTGTGACACGACTGCATCGCTGCGGGCACGCCCATCGTCGTCTTGATCTCGTCCATCTTCGGCGAATCCATCGCCGTGACGACGAACCCGTTCGCGCTGAGATGTTTGATCCACTTCACGCAGCACTCGCAGCCGGGATCTTTGTAGACGGTGATCACGGACGGCGGCGTGGCGGCGAAAAGCTTGCGGCCGGATACGAGGCCAATCGCACTCGAAACGAGGAAGCGGCGACGTGAGATCATAGCTGATTCTACGGCTGAAGTTGTATGAAGGTAATCCAGGAACGATTAGGGGTCCATTGAAGATTGTACCCTGTTTCGAAGCTGGCGGTCAGTGCGATCCCTACATTGATTCCGGGTAATGCCTGCCGATTCCGCCCCAACATCCCGAGACCGCCTCGCGCTGTATGTCTTGCAGGTCGGCGCGGTGGCAGTCGTGTTGGCCGCGGCACGGTATAAGGCATTCGATCTCGACCGCTACTTCGTTTCGAAAGAGCTCGTCCTCCACACGTGCGCGCTCGCGGCGGCCGCGCTTTGCGCGAGCGTCTGGCGACGGATTACGGTCACCGCCGTCGACGTTCTCCTGGCGGCATTCCTGGCGGCGAGCCTCGTGTCCGCCGTGTTCGCGACGAATCACTGGGCCGCCGAGCGAGCGGTGGCGATTTCGATATCCGGTGCGCTGCTGTTTTGGTCGGCGTCGGCGCTGCGTCGCGTCGGTCTCGTTCGGCCGTTGCTCGTCGCACTGGCGGTGGGCGTGGTCGTTGGCGCGGGAACGTCGCTCGCTCAGGCGTACGGAATTCGCACCGAATATTTCAGCCTCAATCGCGCACCGGGCGGAACGCTCGGCAACCGCAATTTCATCGCGCATCTGGCGGCGATCGGCGCGCCGTTGGTGGCGCTCGTCGCGCTCACTGCCCGACGTGGCATCGGCAGTCTCCTCGGCGCGCTCGGGATGGTGGTCGTCGCTGCGGCGCTGGTGCTTTCTCGCAGCCGAGCTGCGTGGCTCGCGATTCTCATTCTCGCGGCGCCGGTGTGCCTGCTTGCGTATATGACGCGCGACCGATGGATGGAGCCGCGAACCGTCCGTCGCATCATGCTGCTTGGTGCGGCGACCGTGGCTGGAGGGGTCGCGGCGGTGGCGGTGCCGAACAGTCTGGAATGGAAGAGTGATTCGCCATATCTCGACTCCGCCGCGGGATTAGTAAATTATAAAGAAGGCAGTGGCCACGGCCGCTTGATTCAGTATGAGAATTCGTTGAAATTGACAAAGGCGCATCCGCTGTTTGGCGTGGGCCCGGGCAATTGGCCCGTCGCGTACCCGTCGGTGGCTGGGCGCGGCGATCCATCGATGTCGCAGAGCGACGAGGGCATGACGTCGAACCCGTGGCCGAGCAGCGATCTCGTCGCGGATATTTCGGAACGCGGGGTGATCGGGTTTGGTCTTCTGATCCTCGTGACGTTAGGGCTCCTCGGCCGCGTGCGACGCGAGCTGAGCGCGACGGGCGAGCGCGATCCGGAGCGGACGTTGACTGCGATCGCGCTCGTGGGAACACTCGTGGCGACGATCGTCGTCGGCGCGGTCGATGCGGTGCTGCTCATCGCGGTCCCGACGTTCTTCGTTTGGACATTGGCGGGTGCTCTATCGCCGCCCGCGAGTGGAGGTGAGCTGCCGCCGATTGCGAGGCGCTTCGCACCCATCGTCATCATGGTTCTTGGCGGCATTGCGGTTGCGCGCAGTGCGGCGCAGCTCGCCGCGATCGCGGTGTTCAGTACGAGCACCAAGACGGCCGCGTATGCGCAAGCGGCGCTGCTGGATCCAGGCAGCTATCGAATTCGGACCCGGTTGGCGCAGGCGTATATCGGACGCGGCGACTGCGGGAAGGCAAAGCCGCAGTCACATGCGGCGCACGCCCTCTTCCCGAGTGCGGCCGAGCCGAAGCGACAGTTGTCGCAGTGCGGGACGAAGTAGCGTAGGACCGCAGTTAGAGATTGCTAATGGTGCAATCCGTCGGCGGATCCGCCCGGTCCGCCGCGGCCGCCCGGCGGTCCGGGCGGAATTGGAGCGCCCGGCTTCCCACGTTCGGGAGCGAGGTAGTCGCCCGGCGGCGGTTCGTTGTAGCCGCGGTGGCAGGTGGCGCAGGTCGTGACCGGCGTCTGCTTCGGGTACAGCTTTGGCAGTTGAACGAGGTTGATCTCGTTGGTCATCTGCTGCATGAAGCGCGCGCGTTTTTTGTCGGTCGACGTGTCGCTCGCGAAGTTGCCTTGTGGTGCGAGGCGATGACAGTTCGTGCAATTCCAGCTCAGCGCTTCGGCGTAGTCTATATCCATCTTATGCACGAGCTGCGCGGCCGTGATGCCCTTGAGCACCTGAACGTTCTGGAAAACCTGCTCAGCCGGCTCGTTCTCGCGTCCCGCGATTTTCGTCATGATCTGCGCGACGTACACGGCGCGAAGCTTGGCGAGGCTGTCGCGGGACGGTGGAACGCGGCGCGGCGGCCGTGGTCCCGCGGCCGACGCAACCGGACCGGAACCAGGGGCCGGTGCCGACGTCGCCGGAGCGTGCGTGCACGACAGCCCGAAAAGGGCGGATGACAGGATAACGAACTCGCGGCGGAAAGCCATGCGGGACCAGTCCTGAGGAGAAGGAAACGAATTACGGCTTGGACGGGGCTGACGCGGGCGACCATTTCGCAATGACGCCCTTCGGACCAGCGGCCCACCCCGCATCTCGCGAGGCGAACGCCACACTATTGTATTGCGCGCCGTCGATCGTCGTCCAGCTTTCACCGCCGTCGTCGGAGCGCGCCGTTCCACCCAACCCTACGGCGACGAGCGACCGACCGTTGGTGTCGGGGATGTACACGACGGCGGACATGTACCCCTGTGGCAACGGTCCGGTCGGCGTGCGCCACGTCGCACCGCCATCCGACGTGAGTGCAACGTTATCGAACAGTCCTTTCGGCTTCGAGTAATCGCCGCCGACGACGATGCCATTTCTCGCGTCGCGAAACGCGACGGAGAAAATTCCTGACGCAGACGTGCCCGCATGCACCGGCGTGTCAGCTACCCGCCAGGTTCGGCCTCGATCACTCGACCGAAACACCCGTGCGCGCTCGGCGCCGCCGGTTCCGATCCATGCGTTGGACGAACCTTGAACGATCAGACACGTACCGCTTGCCGCGAACGCCCCTTCCTTCTCCAGGACCGACGGCGAGCTCTCGGTGTTCGGATGTGTCCACGTGGCGCCGCCGTCGTCGGTGACCAACACAAAAATCTTTCCGTCTACGGGATCGCTCATCGCGATGCCGTGAGTGTCGTCCCAAAACGAGATCGCGTCGAGAAAGACGCCCTTCTGTGTCGTGGAGAATTGCTTCGTCCACGTTTTTCCGTCGGTCGTGCGGAAGATCTGCGCGGCGTCCTTCTCCGCTTCGCCGGCACTCATCGTCCAT
>JBDTAE010000199.1:0-7146 GCA_039924785.1 Gemmatimonadaceae bacterium
GTCAAGGAAGCGCGCTACCATGTCCGGCACGCCGCGCAGTGGGTCATCACGCTCGGCGACGGCACCGACGAGAGCCACACGCGCGTGCAGGCCGCGGTGAACGAACTGTGGCGGTACACCGGCGAGATGTTTGCGGGCGACTCGATCGACAGGGACGCGGCCGCCGCGAGCGTCGGCGTAGACATGAGCACACTCGAAGACGCGTGGCGCGAGCAGGTCGGCGAGGTATTCATCCGCGCGCGGCTCACCGTGCCCGACGTTCGCTACATGCAGCGCGGCGGGCGTACTGGCAAGCACACAGAGCATCTCGGCCACATGCTTTCGGAAATGCAGATCGTCGCCCGATCGCATCCCGGTGCCACGTGGTAGCTCGCGCGGTTCCCTCACGCGAGGAGTTGTTCGCGATTCTCGAGACCGTGAAGGATCCGGAAGTGCCTGTCGTGAGTGTCGTCGAGCTCGGCGTGGTTCGCGATGCGGTCGCAACCGAGGACGGGGTGGTCGTGACGATTACGCCGACTTACTCCGGCTGTCCCGCGATGCGTGAGATGGAAGAGGACATTCGCGGCGCGCTGGGTGCGGCCGGCCTCGGTCCGGTCGAGGTGAAGACGGTGTTCTCACCCGCATGGACGACGGACTGGATCGGTCCCGAGGCACGCGCAAAGCTCGAGGCGTACGGCATTGCGCCTCCGTCGGCGACGAGAACGGGAGAGCTCGTGACGCTGTCGCGCCGATCGGCGCCGCTGCGCTGTCCGTATTGCAAGTCCACCAAGACGAAACGCGAGAGCGAATTCGGATCGACCGCGTGCAAAGCAATTTGGACCTGCCTCGACTGTCGCCAGCCGTTCGAAGAGTTCAAGACCATCTAGGTCTAGCTCAGTTCTCTATCGGCCTTCGGGAGGCTGCCCGCGAGTCGCGGTAGCGCACCAGGTGGGTGCACTGATCGAACATGAGCGTTCTCAGAATGGCACCCCTGCGATCTCGATTTCGGTCGTCGAAGGCTCGCGCCTTGTTTGGGCGACGGGCCTCGGTTGCCGGGACTCGACCGGGGGACAGCGCGCGACGGTGAGCACGGTATATCGCGTCGGATCAGTGTCCAGACTTCACCGACGTCGAGAACATGCGTCTCATTGATTTGGGCCGAACGTCGTTCGGCCGCGACGGAGCGTCGGGTGGGAACACTGGTGTACCAAAACGGTCTGTCGACTCGCGCACCGGCGTGTTACGTTTGTTCGCCTGCCATTCACAGGGACCCATGCTCAGACTCGACCGAATCACACTTCGCGAAATTCACCTCGCGCTCAAGGAACCGTTTCGCATCTCCTCGGGCGTCGAGTACACGCGCCGCATCTTGCTATTGGAGATCACAGATCGCGACGGAGCCGCCGTCTGGGCGGAATGCGTAGCCCCCGCGTTGCCGAACTACACATCCGAAGCCATCGATACGGCCTGGCTCGCGATCCGTGAGTGGCTGTCGCCCCGGCTGCTCGGACACGACGTGAACGGCCCGCAGGATGTGCATGCGTTGCTCGCGGCGAACATTCGCGGCCACAACATGGCGAAGGCAGCGCTCGAAATGGGTTGCTGGGGGCTCGCGTCCGTGATCCAGGGAGTTCCCCTCGGCCTGCTGCTTGGCGGAACACGCGACCGCGTTCCCACTGGAATCTCGCTGGGGATTCAGCCTAAGCCCGAACTGCTCGTCGAACGCGCGCAAGCCGCCGTTGCCGCCGGATATCGCAAGATCAAGCTGAAGATTCAGCCGACGCAAGACATTGAATACGTGCGCGCGGTGCGCGCGGCGCTCGGTCCCGATGTCGAGATCATGGCCGACGCGAACGCCGCCTACACCATTGCCGATGCCGATCATCTGGCGGAAATCGATGAATTCGATTTGCTCATGCTCGAACAACCGCTCGGTGCCGACGACCTGATTCCGCTCGCCAAACTGCAACAGCGGCTGCACACCTCACTGTGTCTCGATGAATCGATCACCGACGTCGGCCGTGCGCGGGATATGATCGAGCTCCGCAGCGGTCGCATCATCAACATCAAGCCGGGACGTGTCGGGGGATACTCGGCGTCGATCGCGATTCATGACATCTGTAAAGACGCGGGCGTGCCGGTATGGTGCGGCGGAATGCTCGAGAGTGGAATTGGTCGTGCGTACAACGTCGCGCTCGCGTCACTGCCGAACTTCTCGATGCCCGGCGATCTGAGCCCGAGTGCCCGGTATTGGGCAAAGGATGTCGTGTCGCCCGAGTGGACGATGGACGCCGATGGAATGGTTCGCGTGCCGAACGGCGTTCCGGGCATTGGCGTGGACGTCGACGTCGAGATGATCGAGTCGCTGACGCAACGTTCCGAAACGCTCACGGCCAGTTCCACGCGGGTGAGTGTCTGATGCTCGAGCTCGCGAACTCGCAGCTTGCGGCGACCCTTGTGGCGTTGCGCCGCGATCTTCACGAGCACCCTGAGCTTTCTCTTAAGGAAGAGCGTACCGTCGCCACGCTTGCCGCGGCGTTGCGTTCACTTGGCATCGACGAGGTGACGCGTGTCGCCGGGACTGGCCTCGTGGCGCGAGTGCCCGGACGAGATCGCACCGCGCCGCTCGTCGCGATTCGCGGCGACATTGACGCCCTGCCGATTCAGGAGGCAACCGGGTTGCCGTTCGCGTCCGCGAATGCGGGCGTGATGCATGCGTGCGGTCATGATGTGCACGCGTCGTGGGCCGTCGGGGCCGCGGCCCTTCTTGCGACCGAGCCGGCGCAGGGCGACGTGGTGATTCTGTTGCAGCCCGCCGAGGAGCTCGGGGTTGGCGCGCGCGCGATGATCGACGCCGGTGCGCTCGAGGGTGTTGCCGCGATCTTCGGCGGCCACGTCGATCGTCGATTCACTGTTGGCAATGTGGTCGCGCAGGGGGGACCGCTCGCGGCGTCTGCCGACACATTCTCGATCGAGTTGATCGGCCGTGGAGCGCACGCGGCGCGTCCGCACGAATCAGCGGATCCGATCGTCGGGATTGCCGCCTTGATCAACGCGTTGCAGACGATCGTATCTCGACGGGTGAATCCGGCGTCGCCGGCGGTGGTGACGATCGGGACGGTGCACGCCGGTACTGCGTCGAATGTCATTCCGGATCGCGCAACGATCACGGGAACCTTGCGCGCCACGGATGCGCCGACGCGTACGCTCTTGAAGACGGAGGTCGCGCGGATCGCGACGCACGTGGCGGAGGCGATGGGGCTCTCCGCTGTGGTCTCGATGGGTGACGGCGTTGGCCCGGTCGTGAACACGGAACGAGAAGCCGGATGGGCCGCTGCTGCGGCGCGTGCCGTGCTGGGCGACGGAAGCGTCGTCCCGCTCGGCATCACGAACATGGCCGCTGAGGATTTCGCGTCGTACCTCGAGCACGTTCCGGGATGCTTCCTGCGCATCGGCGCGCGCCGGGAGGGAGAGCGAATGATTCCCGCGCATTCACCCGACTTCGATGTCGCCGAAGACGCAATCATGGTCGGGGCTGCCGTCCTCGCCGAAGCCGCGCGACGCGCGTCGCAGGCGTTGTCGATGAGTAAAGGCTAATCTCGATGGAGAGACCGCCGTCGCTTGGGGACGCATCGTCGCGGCGCGACGTCTCCGAAGCGCCGAGCGCGGGAATAGCGATTCGTGAGCTGACGACGAACGAGGATTGCCGCGTGGCCGTCGACCTCCAGCGCGAGATCTGGGGGTTCGACATTGGTGACATCGTTCCGGCGTCGCTGTTTCACATCGTGAGCTTTGTCGGCGGACTCGGCGCAGGCGCGTTCGATGCCAACGACCGAATGCTCGGCTTCGTCTTTGGCGTCACCGGTATCCGCGACGGCGTCCTATCGCATTGGTCGCACATGCTTGGAGTTCGCGACGAGGCGCGCAATTCCGGCGTCGGTCGAATGCTCAAGGAGTTCCAGCGCGCAACGCTCGGCGGGCTCGGAATCGAGCGGATCTATTGGACCTTCGATCCGCTCCAGGCGAAGAACGCCTACTTCAATCTCAACCGCCTCGGCGCGCAGATCGACCAGTATGTGCTCGACATGTACGGCAACACGGGCAGTCCGCTGCACCTCGGACTTCCGACCGACCGCCTGATCGTTCGTACGAGCGCGGCCGCGCGAGACGATGCGCCGCCGCGGTTTGACTCACACGACGCCTTGCCGATTCTGACGTCGTTTCCACAAGGTGGCGATGTGCTGCTCGGTGAGCGGATCGCGTGGCCGCCCGTTGTATTGATCGAAATTCCCGCTGACATCATGTCGGTGGCGCAACGGTCGCTCGATGACGCGCGGACGTGGCGAGTGTCGGTGCGACAGCATTTTGAATCGCTGCGCGGCCGTGGCTATGGTGTGAATGGCGTGCATCGCGACGCCGGCAGCGGTCGCGCGTTCTACGTGGCGGTGCCGCGCCCGGCGGGCTGACCATCGGTCTCTATCAGGAGCGAACCGTGCCGACCTTTCGCGGAAAACAGATTGATATCGTCGTCGACGTTCGCTCCCGGCTTGAATTCTTTCTCGGCCACCTGCCGGGCGCGGTGTGCATTCCCGTGGACAGCGTCGTTCCGGGCATCACGAAGCGCGCGGACGTGGCCAACGACTCGAGGATTCTCGTATACTGCGCGAGCGGTGCACGATCGGCGGCCGCGGCCGCGGAGCTCAAACGCGCCGGCTATCGCAATGTGGTGGACGGCGGTGGAATGGGCGCGGCGAAGCAGGACTTTCGCGAGTCATGATTTTCGCAGCACCCAGGTGGTCATGCAACGCGCGTTCTGCACGACCGTGGTCTTGAGCGGGTCGACCATCTCCGCGCGCAGTCGAGCCGTTTCCTCGATGAGCATGTCTTCATCGATCAAATAACGGTCGCTCCCGTCGGGGAGGCGATATCTCCGGCCGCCAAGCGGTGAGAATCGATCCGCGGGCATCCCGATGGTCGAGGCAAGGCGAACAAAGAGGATTCCGCCAGTTCGCAGGGCGCGCCACATCGCGTCGACCATCGCGCGAAAGTGTTCGTCGTCTCGCGCAAAATGCAGTGTCGCGCTGCTGATCACCGCGTCGAAGGAGTTTGCGTCGAACGAAAGATGCTCGATCGCCTCGACGCGAAACGCGTCAGCCGGCAAGTCCGGCGCGACATCCGCCGCCAGACGCCGTACCGCGGCGATTGCTTCGCCAGATTGATCGACTCCGGCGACGTCGTATCCGGAGCGCAGCAAATAATGCAGGTTGCGACCTCCGCCGCATCCTGCGTCGAGCACGCGCATGCCGGGCCGAATCCGGCCGCGCAGCAACTGGTCGAACAGATAGATGTCGATGTCGCCGAAGGTCTCGTGCAGGGTATCGCCGTCGATGGTCATTGATTCTCGTCGCTCCCATGCGCCTGTGCGGTCGATGTGGCGTTGGACGTGCCGCCGCGCCGCCGGTAGACTATAGCACCGCTCGCGGTCATTGTCGCTTCTGTCGCTTCACCTGAGGCTCCTCATCTGACGCAGCTCACGCGCATCGATTGGATCATCGTCGTCATCAGCCTGGTGTTGTGCTACTTGCCGGCGATGTTCTATCTCCGCCGAGCTGGGTCAAGCATGGCGGAGTTTTTTGCGTCGGGACAGTCGGCGCCGTGGTGGCTGGTCGGCACGTCGATGGTCGCGACGACGTTCAGCACCGACACCCCGAATCTGGTCACCGACTTCGTTCGGTCCCATGGAGTGTCGTACAACTGGGTGTGGTGGGCGTTCCTTCTCACTGGTATGGCGACGGTGTTTTTCTACGCGCAGCTCTGGCGCCGGTCGCGCGTGCTCACCGATCTCGAATTCTACGAGTTGAGGTATTCGGGCAAGCCCGCCGCGATGGTCCGCGGATTCAGGGCGGTGTACCTCGGCCTCTTTTTCAATGTGATGATCATGTCGACGGTGACGCTCGCCGCCGTCAAGATCGCGAACGTCATGCTGGGCTGGGGACGTCTGGAGACAATTCTCATCGCCGGAACCGCGTGTGTGCTGTTCGCATCAGTGTCGGGGTTGTGGGGAGTCCTGGCGACGGATCTCGTGCAGTTCGCTCTCGCCATGGTCGGCGTCATCGGCGCCGCGTACGTGTCGTTGCATCAGCCAGCCGTCGGTGGCCTGTCGGGCCTGTTGAGCAAGATCGATCCGAAGACGCTCTCCATGCTTCCCGATTTCAACGACAAATCGTTGGTCGTCACAGTTCTCGTAATTCCGCTCACCATCCAATGGTGGTCGGTCTGGTATCCCGGCGCCGAGCCGGGCGGCGGTAGCTACATCGCGCAGCGTATTCTTGCGTCCAAGAACGAACGCCACGCGCTCGGCGCCACGCTGTGGTTCAACGTCGCGCATTATGCGCTTCGTCCCTGGCCGTGGATCATCGTTGCCCTGTGTTCGATGCTCGTCTTTCCGACGCTCGGCGACATCCAGCGCGCGCTGCCGCACGTGAATCCGGCGCTCATCGCCAACGACCTCGCGTATCCCGCGATGCTAACGCTCTTGCCGGTCGGAATGAAGGGACTGTTGGTCGCGTCGCTGTTTGCCGCGTATCGCTCGACGATGGAAACGCATCTCAACTGGGGTTCGTCGTATCTCGTCGTCGACTTCTATCAGCGTTTCCTCGCGCCCGGAAAGACGGAGCGTCACTACCTGTGGATCTCGCGCGGTCTGACGGCACTTCTGATGATCGCGTGTGGTGTCTTCACGCTTTTCCTGTCGACCGCGAGCGAAGCATTTCAACTTCTACTATCTGTTGGCGCCGGGACCGGGTTGATCTATCTGCTCCGTTGGTTCTGGTGGCGCATCAACGCGTGGAGCGAGATTTCGGCGATGGTGTCGTCGTTCGCCATCTCGATCGCGTTTTTCATCGCGAAGAAATCGGGCGTGGTGATCGACGACCCGATTCCACTGCTCACGACGGTTGGCGTGACGACGGTCGTCTGGATCACGGTGACCATGCTGACGAAGCCGGCCGATCACGCCGCGCTGTTGCGTTTCTACGAGCTCACGCGGCCGGCTGGTCCGGGCTGGAACGCGATTCGCGCCGAATCCAAAGTCGCGCCGTCGCCCGATAGTCTTCCGCAAATGCTCCTCGGCTGGACGTCGGGCGTGACGTTCGTGTACGCAGGACT
>JBDTAE010000200.1:0-7268 GCA_039924785.1 Gemmatimonadaceae bacterium
CGATTCTCGATTGCGGCAATGCGGCCGACAGGCACGCCATCTCGCAGTGCGAGAAATAGCTGGCGATCCGCTTCTTTGTAGAACGGGTTCCCCTTGGTGTCGAGCGCGTCGCGCACGGCAATGCGCAGCGGGGGTACCCACTGCGGATGATCGACGGGGTTGTAGATCTTCCAGGGCAGACCGACAAACCGACGCAGATCGCGCGAGGAAAGAACGGGAATGATTTCGACGGGCACGTCTGCCAATGTAATCCACGATGGCGCTGGGTCGTATCAGCGCGTTGGCGGAGATGCGGCCAATCCGCGAAGCGTAGCGCTCGGTTGTCTGGCGATATACCTCGTGGCATCGGGAATCGTTCTTTGCGTTGGCGGCCACACCGGTCTCGCGATGATTCATGCGGCGGTTGCGGCCGTAACGGGAGCGGTTTGGCGACGGCGCGGGCCTGTTGCGACCCCGATCGGCGATCTGCTTCCGCTCGTCGCCTTTCCTCTTTTGTATTCTGAAATCCCGCAACTCATCCGAGCGCTCGGCACGACGTATCACGACGCGCTCGTGCAGCGGTGGGAGCTGGCGGTGTTCGGAACGCAGGTTTCGACGAGCCTTGCCGCTGCGCTTCCGTCACTGCCACTGAGTGAGCTCTTGCACGCCGGGTATCTGTCGTACTACCTGGTGATTTTCGTTCCGCCGCTGTTGCTGTACGCAAAGGGAGAACGGCGCGGTTTCGAGCAGACGGTCGCGGCCGTCGCCATCGCGTATACGCTCTGCTGGACCATTTTTATTGTCTTTCCCGTCCAAGGACCCCGATATCTCTTCGCGGCGCCGCCGGGTATTCCGAACGGTCCGGTTCGCCGCGTCGCGTTATGGCTTCTCGCATATGGATCGTCGCGCGGCGCGGCGTTCCCGTCGTCGCACATGGCGGTTTCGGTAGTGCAAACGCTAATGGCGTGGCGTTGGCAGCGGCGAGTGGCGTGGGTGCTCGCTCTGGTTGCCGCGTTGATTGGCGTTGGCGCCGTGTACGGCGGATTCCACTATGGGGTCGACATGCTTGCTGGGACGGGACTTGCCGTTGTCGTTGCCGTTTCGGTGCTGCGCGGATTCCCCGCGAGCGCTGCGGGCCGTTAGGCGTAGACGCTTTCCAGCCCACAGTGCATTATTCGCCCGCAGTAGGCGGTGCTACGGCCTCGCCTTCTCAGGTGATGCGAAGACTCCTTATTTCGAATTCCCCTGGATGAAATCCAAGCTTTTTTCTTGGCCGGTTGCGGGCGCGCTTCTCGTTGCGCTGTTTGCCGCGACGGCCAGTTCGCAAACTCCGCCAACGCCGGCGCAAGCGCAGCAGATGCTGCAGAATCCGTCTCTTGCCGCACGCGTGCAGCAGATGGTGCAGTCGAGCGGGCTGACGCCGGAGCAGATTCGCGATCGGCTCAAGGCTCAGGGGTACCCGGAGAGCTTGCTCGATCAGTACCTGTCTGGGGCAAGGACGGACTCGTCGTTGACTCCAGGCGACGACGTGTTTGCGGCCGTCCGCGCACTCGGCCTGGGAGATTCGACCGAGATCAAAACGCTGTCGACGCGTGCGCGAGACGGACGAAAGATCGCGGGCGGCGTCGACAATCCGTTTCTCGACACGCTGAGAATCGCTCTTCAAAACGACACGGTTGCGTCCGCGATTCGTGGCGTGCTCAAGTCGCGTGCGGATCGTGAGGCCTACGCCGACAGTGGGTTCAAGATTTTCGGGCTCGATCTTTTTTCCGACCAAACGTCCCAGTTCGACGCGAACAGTTCGAGTGCGACCGACCCGAACTACAAGTTCGGACCGGGCGACCAACTCGTGCTCATTCTTACCGGGGACGTAGAGAAGTCGTACCAACTTCGCGTGACGCCGAATGGGTTCGTCGTCATTCCGGATGTTGGCGTCGTCAATGTGGCCGGCGAAACGCGCGCGCAACTCGAGGACGCGTTGTACAGCCGACTCGGCCGCGTGTATTCTGGCGTGAGGAGGGGACCGGGCGCGACGGCGCATTTTTACGTCGAGACGAGCCACATCGGCGCGAACCAGGTGTTCGTGACGGGAGATGTCGTGCACCCGAGCAGCTACGGCGTGTCGCGCGCGGGAACGGCGATGACTGCGCTTTACATGGCCGGGGGTCCCAAGGAAAGCGGTTCGCTTCGCAATGTACAGGTGAAACGGAACGGCGAAACGATCGCGACCCTCGACGTTTACGACTACGCTCTCCGCGGCGACGCGAGCAAGGACGTTCGTCTCGAGAACGGTGACATCGTGTTCGTCCCGCCGCGCGGCCCGCAGGTGCGCGTGACCGGTCGTGTGCTGCGACCCGCGACGTATGAGGTCACCGGTACGCAAACCGTCGCCGATCTCATCGCGATGGCCGGTGGATTCCGGGCAACCGCTGACCAGCGGCGCGTACAAATTCAACGGATCGTACCGCCAGGTGACCGCACAGCGCCGGGCACCGATCGCCGAATTATCGATGTCGCATCGGATCTGTTCGGCACATCTCAGGTGCGAGCGGGCGACGTCCTGCGAGTGTTCGAAGTGGCGAATCGCGTGGCGAACCGCGTTGTGGTGAACGGCAACGTGTGGACGCCGGGTCCCGTCGCGTTCGCTCCCGGCATGCAGCTGTACGACGCGCTTCGGCGCGCCGGCGGCCTCAAGCCCGACAGCTACCTCGCCACGGTTCAGATCACGCGACTCGGCGCTGATTCCGCGCGCACCATGTTGCGTACCGCCGTCTTCGACACGACGGGCCGTCCGGTCGACAACATTACGCTGGCCGACGCGGACGAGATTACAGTTTTTTCAACGACGGACTTCCGTCCGAGCCGCTACATCACCGTCAACGGCGCCGTTCGCAAGCCGGGCCAGATCGCGTTTCGCGACGGGATGACCATGCGCGACGCGGTGATGCTCGCCGGTGGAATGCTTGAGGGCGCACTCCTCGAGAATGCCGAGATCGCGCGACTCCCCGAGAATCGTGCGGCCGGTGTAACCGCGGTGACGCAGTTGTTCCCCCTCGACTCTTCCTACCTGTTCGACCGCGAGCCGAATGTCCGGTATATCGGAGCACCGGGAATTGCCGCGCCTGCTGCAAAGGCGCCGGAGGTTCCGCTTATGCCGTACGACGCCATTCTCATCAAGCGTCAACCGGAATGGCAGCTCCAACAAACCGTGTCAGTTCAGGGTGAAGTGACGTACCCTGGGCCGTATTCGCTTATTCGAAAGACCGAGCGAGTTTCGGACATCATCAAGCGCGCGGGCGGGTTGACCGGCGCTGCGTACGCGGGCGGCGTGGTGTTCGTTCGCAAGCGAAACGATGTCGGGCGCATCGGCATCGATCTGCCGACGGTGCTGCGCGATTCGACGAGCATCGACAATCTCCAGCTTGTGGACGGCGACTCGGTGTTCATCCCGCGCTATGCTCCGGTGGTGACGGTTCGCGGTGCGGTCAACTCGCTCGTCGGCGTCGCGTACGTGTCCGGCGCGGACATCGACTATTACATCAGATCGGCCGGAGGCGAGAACCTCAGGGGCGATGCAGGACGCGCCTACGTCACGCAACCGAACGGCAAGGTCGAAGCGCGTCACCACCACCTCTTTGGTTGGACGTCGAATCCGCGACCGCAGCCAGGCAGTACGGTGAACGTTCCGGAGAAGGATCCCAACGATCATCGCGACTGGGCGGGCATCGCAACGGCGGCGACGTCGATTCTCGGATCTCTCGTCGCAATTGCCGCCATCGTACGAAAATGACGGACGCGGGCGGTGGTTGACCCCGCAAGTCTTGCGAGCCGCGGAGGTCGAATGACCGCCGAGAGAATTCTCGTCGTGCGGCTCGCGGGAATTGGTGACGTCGTCATGGCGTCGACGGTGTTGCCGAAGATTCGCGAGCAGTGGCCAAGTGCCGTCGTGCACTGGGTGTGTGGAAACACCGCGGCGCCGTTGGTGGAACAATTCGACGGCGTGGACCGCGTGATTTCCGTGAACGAGACGCGTCTGTTTCGCGGCGGCATCGCCGGCCAGCTCGGCGAAATCATTTCACTGTGGACGCGAATTCTTGGCGGTGGTTACACGCGCGTGCTCCTCCTGCATGTCGATTCGCGTTACCGCGTACTCGTGACGCCGCTTCTCCGCGCGAAGATTAGTGTTCTCTCACGACGCGACGCACACGGGCGGATGAATCCCGTTCCCGGACGCTATTTCGGCGACGAGTACGCGCGGTTGGTAGATAGCAGCGAGAGTCTCGGTCCGCTCGTGGGCCACGCGCCGCTTGTGTCGCTCCGATCGCCCCTCGAGGTACCGCACCACTCCGGTCGGGTTCGTGTTGCGCTCATTCCCGGCGGAACAAAGAACGTTCTGCGAGAGAGTGCGCTGAAGCGCTGGCCGGTCGCCGGGTATGTCGAGGTCGCGCGCGCGCTGCTCGCCGAGGGCTGCGAGGTCCTCCTGGCAGGCGATGCAGCCGACGCGTGGGTCCGGCCGTCGTTCGCTGGACTCGATGTATCGGATCGAATTGGCGCGACCACGCTTCCAGAAATCGTCTCGCTGTTCGCCGGGTGCGATTTAGTCATTTCTCATGATACCGGACCGATGCATCTGGCGCGGCTGGCGCGCGCACCCGTGCTCGCGCTGTTCGGCCCGACGATTCCCGCGCACTTTTTGCCGGAGGACGACCGAACAACGGTGTTGTGGGGCGGCGAAGCTCTGTCGTGCCGGCCGTGCTACGACGGCCGCGAGTTCGCGAAGTGCGGCGACAACAGGTGCATGTCGAGCATCAGCGCCGACGTCGTGATCAGAACCGCGCGAACGATGCTTGCCGCGCGTGCCGCTGCCATTCCGCTTCCACCAACGACGCGAACTCCGACCGAAAACGCGCCTCGCTGAAGCGGTCCGCGTTCGTCCGACACGCGCTTGCGGAGAACACCTCGCGCCGAGTTTCGAATTCTTTGATTCCTCCGACCAGCGACGCGACGGTCTGTTCACGGTAGAACACCCCCGTCGGCGACCCGGAGTCCAACCCGCGTACCGTTTCCAACACACCGCCTCGACCGTAAGCAATGACCGGAATGCCACACGCCTGCGCCTCAACGGGCGCGATGCCAAAATCCTCATCCGCAGCGAAGATGAAGGCATCCGCCCCGCGCAGGCGATCGCGTAGCCCGTGGCGGCTCGCTTGGCCGACCAGCGTGACGTTGGAGCCCGCAGCAGCCCGGATCTTCGCGTCGTCCGGACCGGAGCCCACGATGACCAGGGATCGACCCGGCAGCTCGGCGAACGCAGCAGCGATGAGGTCGATCCGCTTGTACGGGACAAACCGGCTGGCCGTTACGTAATAGTCGCCGTGTGTGGCGCCGGCGTCTGGGTTCGGTGAGAAGAACTCCGTGTCGACCGGCGGATAGATCACCGTCGAGTCGCGATTGTAGGCGCGACGAATTCGGTCCTCGATGTAGTCGGAGAGCGTGACGAAGACGTCGACGCCCGAGCTCGTTCGACGGTCCCACCGGCGCAGCGACCGCAACAACGTCCTCGCTAAGAATCCCTTAATTCCGGTGCTGATCCCGGACTCGCGCAAATATTGCTCGCGCAGGTCCCACGCATAGCGCATGGGGGACAGGCAGTAGCAGATGTGAAGCTGCTCCGGCCGTGTGCGCACGCCTTTCGCAACAGCATGCGAGTTGGAAATGACGAGGTCATAGCCGCTCACGTCGAGCGAGCGGATCGCAGCGGGGAACAGCGGCAGAAAGCTCCGGTAGCGCGTCTCGCTGCCGGGTAGCCGGTTCAGAAACGATGCGGTCGTGTCACGCACGCCAAGAAACGCGCGCGTGTCGGGGGGCATTTTGTCGACGAGGGTGAAGACGTGCGCGTCAGGGAAAATTCTCAACAGCTCGCGCAGCACGAGCTCGGAACCTCCAAGGGTCACGAGCCACTCGTGAACGATCGCGACCTTCAGGCGTTGTGTGTCGTTCACTCCTGGTTCACCCCTTGTTCGAGGGGTGAAGATACGCGATACTCCGGTCGATTCGCACCCCGCGCTCACGCCGAACGGTGAAGATTCTCAAGCTCTTTGCTGTCGTCGCGGCGGTCGCATCGATCGGGTCGGTTTCGCGCGCGGTCGTCGCTCAGACGCCGACCGTCCAAATGCCTCCGCCTCAGGCCCAAGCGCCAACACCTTTGAACGTGTGTTGGGCAGACGCGCGCGACCTTGCCGCACTGAGTCCGCGGGGTCGTCTCGCCGATCTTTCACTCCGCGGCAACAGCACGCGCAATTCGGTGGCCGATGCCGTCGGTTGCGGTCTTCACCCTGAGCGTCTCGTTGGCGCGACCGCCGAACTCGGCGGCGTCTCGCTCAACGTCTCCATCCAACCGCTCACCGTTCGCGGCGCGTACCTCGGCGGACTAGCCGATCCGCGCGAAAACGGTGGCGTATGGACCGGCCGAGGGTTCAATGCGTTCGCGAGAACCGGCGTGTCGGTGGACATTGGCCCCGTGCATCTGATCGCAACGCCGCAAGCGTGGTACGCAGAGAATCGCGAGTATCAAACCTTCCCCAGCGGCAATCCGTCCCGCAGCAGCTTCGCGTCGCCGTGGTACAATCCGCCGTTCTCGATCGACCTACCGTCCCGCTTCGGAACGGCGCCGGTAAAGCAGATCGATCCGGGAGAGTCTGCCGCGTGGGTCGCACTCGGACCCATCGACCTCGGCGCGAGCACGAGCTCGCAGCAGTGGGGGCCCGGCGAGCGCGGCAATTTGATTCTCGGTCCGGACGCACCAGGAATTCCGCGCGCATTCGTGCGAACCTCCCGACCCTTCTATACGCCGATCGGGAAATTTACGGCTGCCGCGTTCACCGGAACCCTGACGTCGTCGCGGTACTTCTCCCTCGACAGCGCGAATCAACTGCGCACGATGAACGCGATCAACGTCGCGTGGTCTCCTGGGGACTCGAGTTCTTTTACCCTCGGCGTCGCCTACGCGACGATGCAGAGTGGCGCACGGTTTGGGGCGTCCCCTTCTCAACCGCTGACCGGTCCGACCGACGCATTGGGCGAAGTGTACATGCAATTTCGCGATCCGCGCACAGGTATTCGCGCGTGGACGGAAATTGGTCGGGCGGGTGGACTCCCAAATCTCCGGCAATTCCTTACCGTTCCCTATCAAGGTCTAGCGTATATCGTCGGCGCGGAACGTGCCATAATCAGCGGCCGAAACATCCTGTTGATCTCGCTCGAAGCGGCGGATCTCGAGCAGCCAACGG
>JBDTAE010000201.1:0-6356 GCA_039924785.1 Gemmatimonadaceae bacterium
CCGAGGTGCGTCCACGTCTTGCCGGCGTCGGTCGACTTGTACATGCCGTCACCGGTCGCGAGGTCAGGACGAATAATGCCCGCGCCGCTGCCGACGTAGATCGTGTTCGGATCGGCCGGCGAAATTCCAATCGCGCCGATCGAACCCGTCGCGTTGCTGTCGAACAGCGGCTCCCAATTCGAGCCGTAGTCCGTCGACCGCCACACGCCGCCGTTGTCGAAGCCGATGTACGCGATGTTCGGCTGCGCCGGCACACCGATGACCGCGCGTGCGCGTCCCGCACGTGTCGGTCCGATTTCGCGCCAGTGCATTGCGGCACCAGGATCGGCCTGCGCGGCCGCGGAATGCGAAAACGTCGCTGCGAGCGTGAGCCCGGCAGCGACGACGAAAGAAATGCGAGGTTTTGACATAGTCACGATGTGTGTGATCGGGACAAACAGACAAAGAACGCGTGTTAGGAAGGTACTCGCCTCATGTGAGCCTTCAAGAAGCGACCCGTGTACGACGCTTTGCATGCAGCGACATCTTCCGGCGTCCCCGCGACGACGACCTCGCCGCCGGCGTGGTCCCCTTCCGGGCCGAGGTCGATGACGTGGTCAGCGGCTTTGATGACGTCGAGGTGGTGCCCGATCAAAACCGCGGTATACCCCGCATCGATAAGCCGATTCGCGGGCTCGAGCAGCCGTTCGATGTCGGCGAGATCAAGGCCGGTCGTGGGCTCGTCCAAAGCGCGTTCAACGTCTGGCACAGCAAAAGGATGATCTGCGGGCTGCCGCGGCCTGTCACCGCCTCGCGGATGACTCGTCTTACTGCATTCGAGGCGAATTGACAGACGCCGCACCGCGAGTCACCCTGTACGCTCCACAACGGACGACGATGCCGACGCCAGCCGTGAAATGGCAGGACCCGTTTCTCGCCGATATGCGCAAGATCGGCGACCCGCTCGCTGACGCGACGATCGACCGCGTTTTCGAAGCGGGCGAAATCCAGCGAGTCAACGATCTGCTGATGTCGCTGGTTCGAAACAACCAAATGCCGACCGAGGGACTCGATCCGCACGTTCAAGCCTACCTTACGGCCACCGAAGAGACTCCGGTGACAGACCCGGAAATGGTTCGGGAAGCGCAGCAGTTCTTCGTCGACCATGGCGACCTCGTCCTGTTCTCGCTGGTGTGCGCGAGTCTGCCAGAGTGCTACACGATGAAGAAGGGCATCAACGTCCTCTGGATGACGCAGAAGCTGAACGACCATGCCCTGCGCCGGCTTTTGGAAACCGCACAGATGGTGCTTCGCATACTGACGCCGGGCGGCCTCGAAAAGAAAGGTGCGGGAATCGCCGCCGCGTCGAAAGTCCGGCTGATGCATGCGGCGATCAGACGGCTGATCCTGCATGGCAAGCCGAGTTCGAGCCCGAGCGATCCGAAGACGTTTTCCGAAGTCCTCATCGGAGAACAGTGGAACACCGACGCGCTTGGCTACCCGATCAATCAGACCGACCTCGCGTACACGCTACTGACCTTCTCGCACGTCATTCCGCGAAGCATGGTGCGACTCGGCGTCGAAATGACGACGTTCCAGAAAGACGCCTTCGTGCATTGTTGGAACGTGGTGGGCCAAGTGATGGGGATTTTGCCCGAGATGCTCCCCGCCGACTATGCCGAGGCCGAGTTGCTCTACACGCAAATCAAGGAGCGCGAGGGCGGAGCGAGCGTTGAAGGCCAGGCGATGACGGCCGCGTTGATGAAGTGCATGAAAGACGCGCTGCCCGGGCATTTGGTCGATTTTCTTCCAGTGCTGCTCATGCGCGAACTCATGGATCCGGCGACGTGTAGCTGGCTGGGTATCCCCGCGCCGACCGCGCTGTCCGAATGGGCACAGAAAATCCTGACCGACGAGATTCGCGGCATCGCGCTGGTCAAGCGCGATGCGCACGAGCACCTCATGGTCACGCCGATGTTGTGGGACTGGGCCGCGGGCAAAATTGTGAACTTCCTCACGAACTATCGGCAGCCGCCGGGATGGAACAGGGACATCTTCACGATCCCCGACGAGTTGGCGACGAGCTGGAATCTTCCCAAGGCGGACCCCACGTGAGCGCCGAGTGGTGAGCAATCCGTCACCGGTCTCTCCGAAGGCGAGGCGGAACGAAGTGCTCGTGCTGTTCGGCATCGTGGTCGTCATCGCGGTACCCGCGCTCTTGATGCTCGCACACATTCGCACCGCGCGATTGCCCGTCGACCTGCCTGCGGATCGTGCACTCAACCCGAGCCCGTACGGCTACACGTGGAGTCTTCTCCTCTTCGTGGTTCCGACGATCGTACTCGGGGTGTGGTTGTCGGCGGTTCGCAGCAGCCCGATCGCGCGAAAAGCCTTCTGGATCACGATGGCGGTGCTGATTCCGGCGTGGTGTCTGCTCGACATTTTCTTCGGACTGACGTTCTTCACGTTTCCGAATCTCGGTGCGTCGGTTGGAACGTTTTGGGGATATTCGTTCACGAATGGATGGCAGCGCGTGATTCCAGTGGAGGAGATCGGCTTCTACGCGTTTGGCTTCGCGACGATGCTGCTCGTCTACATTTGGGGCGACGAGTATTTCCTCGGCGCGTATCAGCAGGATCGATCGCTGCCGTCTGCGGCGGTGCGGCGGCTTGTATCGTTTCATCCGGCGTCGGCCGTCGTGGGTGTGGTGATCTTCGGGTTGGGGTGGGCGTACAAGGTGTTCGCGATGCATCCGAACCAGGGCGGGTTTCCGGGCTATTTCCTGTTCCTGACCCTCGGTTCGATAGTTCCCAGCGTCCTATTTTTTCATATCGCCGGTCCGTTCATCAATTGGCGATCGTTGGCGTTGACCGGATTCTTCATGGCGTTCCTCAGCATTTTCTGGGAGGCCGTCGTCGGCGTTCCGTATCAATGGTGGGACTACAATCACGACCAGATGCTCGGCATCTTCGTTGGGGCATTCACCAATCTTCCGATCGAGGCCGTCTTCCTGTGGTTCGCGTGCGCCTGGTGCGCGATCATCAGTTATGAGACCATTCAGGCTCTCCTGCGCATGGACCGTCGTGACATTCGCGCGGTGTTCTCCGTGAGGCGGAATTCCGTAGCGTAGCCGCGCGCCGCAGTCGGCTCGTGCACCTATCACTAAGAGTGTGGCGATGACGCCGCAGTTTTCGCTTTCTCGACGATTCCTGACGCGCGTGGTGGCAGTCGTCGCGCTGGTGGTCGCCGGGCATCCAAATGTTGTAGTGGCGCAGTCGACTGGAATCGTTGCGGGCCGGATCACGGGCGCCGGAGGGAGTGCAATCGGAAGCGCGGTCGTGTCGACGACGGGCTTTCAGCCTGTGTCGACGAACGACGAGGGGCGCTATGCGCTGGTCGTTCCGACGGGCAGTCACACGATCACGGTTCGCAGAATCGGATATGCGCCGCGCGATACGACCTTGATCATCGCGGCCGGCGTGCGCGCGGTGCTCGACATCGCGCTCGCGCCCGCGGCGTTCACGCTCGATCAGGTCACGGTCACGACCGTTTCGCGGCAGCCGGAGCGGGTCGTCTACGCGCCGGCGGCGGTCGGGTCGGTCGACAGCGCGCGGATTCGTGAAATGGCCGGCACTGGGCAAACGCCACTGCTCGTCGCTGACATGCCGGGTGTGCACGTGATGCAGAGCGGCTTGTACGATTTCAATCTGAATGCGCGTGGGTTCAACGGAACGCTGAGCCGCAACGTGCTCGTGCTCGTCGACGGACGCGACGTCTCCATTCCGCTTGGCGGCAATCAGGATTGGGCCGATTTGTCGCTGCTGCCCAATACCGCACGCGTCGAGATGGTGCGCGGACCCGGATCCGCGTTGTACGGCGCGAACGCGTTCAGCGGCGTGCTCGCGATTACGACGCCGGCGATTCGCGAGTCGCATCAGGATTTTCTAAACATGACCGGCGGTGAGTTGTCGTCGATTCGTTTGTCAGGATCACATTCGGTGCTCGCGAACGACTATCGCTGGGGTTTTCGCGTGAACGGCGGCTACGCGTCGAGCAGCACGTGGGACGTCTCGCGCGTGACGGCGAACTACCTCAACGCCGAGTACGCGGACGCGGGACTGTCGTCGAAAGACATTCACACGCCGGCTCCCGGCTTCGAGACAACGCCTCTTTTCGGGCAGAGTGTGTCGCACACGGCGGCGGGAGCGCCGACGGGTGCCGTGACCGGCACGCCCGATCCAGTGCGAACGTATTTTGGCTCCGCGCGCTTCGACTACTACCCGGCCGACGGATCGATCGTGACCGTGGAAGGCGGCGATTCACAGATGGAGAATCCGGTCATTACGCAGGGCGCCGGTCGCTCGCAGGTTACGCGCGCGACGCGTCCGTGGGCGCGGGCGGCGTGGACGTCGAGCGACTTCAGTTTGATGACCTACTACACCGGCCGCAACGGACGCCAGGTGTCGCTTGGCACAGGAACCGAAGGCATCGACGTCGACAACACGATCCACGCCGAGGGCCAGTTCAATCACAACTTCGCCGGTGATCGCGGCCGTTTCGTCCTCGGAGGATCGTTGCGCGCGTTTTCGGTGGACTCGAAAGGCACTGTGCTCGATGCGGCCGACGACGGCCGCACCGACACGTTCGGCGCGCTCTTCGGCCAGGCCGATTTCGAGATTACGAAAATGCTCAAGGCGCTCGTGGCCACCCGGTATGACCAGGGCACGCTCACAAGCGCACAGTTCTCTCCGAAGGTCGGCCTTGTGCTTGCGCCGGACGCCGACAACGTGTTTCGCGTGACGTTCAACCGCGGGTTTCGTACGCCGAGTCAGCTTGAGCGATTCTTGTATTTCCCGGCGGGGGCGCCGCTGGATCTCACCCAACTCGAGCAGGGGTTGCGCGCGTCGCCGCTCGGCAGTGCGCTCCAGGGTGTTCCCGCTGGAGCGCTGTTCACGCAGTCGAGCTCCGTTCCTCTTCTCGCGATCGGGAACACACATCTCCGGCCCGAGCAAGTGACAAGCTGGGAGCTCGGTTATAAGGGCGAAGGGAAGCGGCTCTCGTTCTCCGCCGACATGTTCTACGATTTGATCGACGACTTCACGAGTGGCATTCTCACCGGAGTGAATTCCGATTACGCGCCGTGGACCGCGCCCGATGCGGTGCCGTCGTCCGCTCGCGCGGCCGTCGAAACCGCGGTGCACAGTGCGGTTGGCGGGCTGTCGCGGCTGAAGAACGGATCGACGGCGTATGTACTTTCGTATGGCAACGAAGGTCGCGCGACGGAATGGGGTTCGGAGCTCGGCGTTGGCTTTGCGATCTCACAAACGCTGCGCGCCGACGTCAATTACTCGTTGTATCGCTCCGCGTTGCGGCAAGCGACCTTCAATCCCGCGGACACGATTCTCTCCAACACGCCGCCGAACACCGTGAACGCGGCGCTCGTGTACCACCAGGCGAACGGCGCGCGCGTGCGCGTCGGCTTTCGCTATGACGATCGCTTCCAGTTTCGTTCGGGGCAGTGGGCCGGCCCAGTGCCGGCAAGCCAGACGGTCGACCTGACTGCGAGCACGCCGATCGGAACGCATTGGGATGTTGGCGTCACTGGAACGAACGTGTTCGACGAGCAGCGATTCCATATCTATGGCGGTTCGATCGTCGGACGCCGGCTGCTGACTACTCTCACCTGGAAGCCCTGATGACTGCATCGATCGCGGCTGGGGCAAACATGGTCGCGCCGTTCGTGCCGTTCGAGCTGAAGTGGGATGCTCCGCAACTCACGGAAGCCGAACTGTCGCGCAATTCAGCGGTCGAGTGGTGGTACTTCGACCTGTCGACGACGGACGGTGTGGAGCTCGTGGTGATCTTCGGTCGAAAGAATCCGATGTGGAGCGCCGAAAAGGCGTCGGTCTACATCGAATACAAAGATCAGAGCACGTCGTTTCACAGGGTGCACAACTACGAACGTTCGCAGTTCAGCTGGACATCCGGCCATGGCGTCAATGAGCTGAAAATCGGGCCGAATAGCGTCAAAATCGTAGGTGACGACGAGTCGTCGATGCATTATGAAATCCTCATCGACGAGCCAGGCATCCAGGGCACGTTGACGATGAAGCCCGATCACCGCGGCTTCCTGCCGACGTTTGACGGTTGCTACTTCCGCGGCAAGAACGATGCGTCGCTCAAGAGCTGCGTTTCGTTTTCCGCGCCCTTGATGACCGTGTCGGGCACATTGGGCCTGACCGGCAACCCACGTGAAGTAACAGGCGTTGGATATCACGATCACCCTTGGGCGACCGAACAATTTTTCTGGACGCACAACGTGTGGCATTGGGGCCGCGCAACCAGCGCTGAGTCGAACGTGATGTTCGCGACTGTCA
>JBDTAE010000202.1:0-10815 GCA_039924785.1 Gemmatimonadaceae bacterium
GGGTTGGGGTGGGGGGGGACGGTCGCCTTGAATGTTGGCGGCTTCTTCGATGGTCGCCACTGTCGGGTGACGAACCGTTCTTGGGGGGATGCGCGACGAGACGTCCAGTCGCCACTCGCCGCGCAAGCGGGTGTCGACGTCAGCGGCGTCGCTACCGATGGCACGCGAAATCCGATCGAAGACGCGGCGGTGAGCCACCGTCACGGGTGGCGACGGGCGCTTTCGCCTGACGGGGATTCCGAGCGGACGATACACAGTGGCCGCGCGTTGCCTGGGGGTACACGTCGGCCGCGTCGAACATCGTCGTCGGCGGGGCACCGGTCCAGGTGACCATCACCATGAACGCCGGCGCAGTGACGATCGAACCGGTGAACGTCACCGCGGCGCGCTCACCAATCGCGTCGATGGCGTCGCCGCTCTCGACGAGCGTACTGAGCGGCGACGACCTGCATGCCGAGGGCGGCATCTCGCTGTCGCACGCGATCGCCGGGCTGCCCGGCGTGCGTGCGGTGACGTCGGGCGAACAGATCGGCAAGCCGATGATCCGCGGACTATTCGGCCCGCGCATCCTCGTCACGACCGACGGCAGTCGCATTGAAGATTACTCATGGAGCGACGAGGACGGTCCGTCGATCGATGCGCGGCTCGCACAGCGCGTCGAAGTCGTGCGCGGTCCCGCCAGCGTCCTCTGTGAACGTGATTCTCAAGGCGTCGACCGGCGCGTGGTAACCGCCGGCGGCGACGTTTTACACCGTCAGCGTCTCGCGAGCGTCCGTAGGCTGATCGCCTGCGGGCAGCGTCAATCGAAATTCCGTGACGCCGTGACCACTGTTCGCGAGCTCCAACCGGCCGCCGTGCATTTCGGCAATGCGGCGGGCAATTGCGAGGCCGAGTCCGGCGCCACTGGTCGCACTCGTCTCATTCCGAGATCGCGCGGCGTCGACGCGAAAGAAACGCTCGAAGATGCGCTCGCGTGCCGATTCGGGAATGCCAGGACCCGAATCGCAAACACTGACGTGATACTCGTCGCCCTCGCGGGCCATTCTCACGACGACGACTCCGCCGTGCGGGGAATGCTTGATGGCGTTGTCGAGCAGGTTGAGCAACAGCTGATCGATCAGGCCGCCGTCTCCGCTGAACGGCGCCTCGACGAATTCTTCGACTTCGACTTTGATCCCGCGCGCTTCGGCGAGGGGACGCACAGAACGCGTGACGTCGTGAACGATCTCGTCGAGGTAGAGCGGTTCGCGCCGCAAGACCGCTTGGTCCGAATCAGATCGCGCGAGGAGAAACAGATCTTCGACGATCCGCGTGAGACGACGCGCGCCGTCGCGCATGATGGTCATCGACGCCCGATACTCTTCCTCGGTGCGATGCTTGCGCGAGAGTGTCACATCGGCTTCGGTGCGCAGAATTGCCGTCGGAGTTCTCAGCTCGTGGGACGCGTCGGCGACGAACCTGCGTTGCTGCGCAAACGATGCTTCGAGCCGCGCGAGCAGATCGTTCACGACGGTGGCCAGACCCACGAGCTCGTCGCCACCCCCGACCGGAAGTCGCTGGCCAAGATTCGTTGCGCTGATCTCCGCCGCGCGATTCGCCATCGATCCAACGGGCGCGAGACTTCGCGTCGCGAGGAAATAGCCGCCGGTTGCGCCCAAGATGAGCAGCAGCGGAATGACGACGAGAAAAACGCCGCGTACCTGCGCGAGCATGTCGTCCACGTCGCGCAACGAGTACGCTCCCGTCAGGCGAAACGACTGGTTCGCAACGAGCAAAGGCCGCGAGAGCACGCGAAACGATCCATCCTGGCTCGGCACGGTGAGTGCGACCGGGTGCGACAGGTCGTGCGCGCGCAGGGTCGTGAGGATTCTCGCAACGACTTCTTCCGACGGGCGGCGGTCTTCCGGCGATGGCCGCTCCTGCGGCGGGGTCATGTCGACGACCTTGCCGCTGGAGTCGAGAATCACGATGTGAAGATCTCGAAAGCGCACTTCACTGATTGTACTTTGAATCGCGAGCGCGGCACTGAGCGTTGCGCGCCGTTCCGCGACGAGCTCGCGCGAGAAGGCCGTCAGCGCGTCGCCGATGAACGCGTCGGTGCGTGACTGAAGTGTTCTCGCAAAGAGGAGTTGGGCGCCCAGCGCGAGCGCGATCAGCGGAAGGCCAAGCAAAACCGTATACCACAGCGTGAGTCGCGACCGCAGCGACGTCGGCCATCGCGACGTCCTAGTCACGCGGCGATCTCAGGCAACAATCACTTCCGGCGCGCTGTCCGGCCGATTCGCTTTGTCGCGGATGCGACCCGCGTCGCCGTTGGCGCCTCCAGCACGAACCCGCTGCCACGAAGCGTCACGAAGAGCTTATCCGCCGAGCCGTCGTCGATCTTGCGGCGAAGGCGGCTCGCGTACACGTCGATGATGTTGGAGTACGCGTTGTGACTCTCGTCCCACACGTGCGCCATCAATTCCGCGCGGTTCACGACGCGCCCCGCGTTGCGCGCGAGATGCAACAAGAACGCGTACTCCTTCGCCGTCAGTTCGATCTCGCGACCGCCGCGGCGCACGGTATGTCGCAACGTGTCGATCGTCAGGTCGCCCACCTCGAGCTGTGGAGGCGTGACGTCCCCGCGCCGGCGAGTGAGTGCGCGCAGGCGCGCGAGCAATTCACCAAAGTCGAATGGCTTCGTGAGATAGTCGTCGGCACCGGCGTCGAGACCTGCGATGCGATCGCCGACGCCGTCGAGTGCCGTGAGCATGATCAGCGGCACCTGATTTCCCTTTTCTCGAATCTCCCGACAGACGATGATGCCGCTCTTGCCAGGCAGCAACACATCGAGAATGACGGCGTCGTAGTCGTTGGCGTTTGCCATCGACAACGCCGACGCGCCGTTCACCGCCTGATCGACGGCGTACGACGCTTCGCGCAAGCCTCGCATGATCGAAGCTCGCAGCTGCCGGTCGTCCTCGGCGAGGAGGATCCGCATTCCGCTAGAACACCACCGGCTTGCCGATGACGATCGGCGCCAGGCCGAGTCGTGCCGCTTCTTTATTGAAAGCGGGGAGATCGGTCACGAGGATTTTCTGATAGCGATCCGTTTCCGCTCTCAGCTCAGCCTTGAGATCATTGAAGATCGGAAGGGCGTTCGCGATCGGACGATCGTCCGATCGTGAGACAACGCCGAGCAGGGAAGCGAGACGGTTGTTCGTCTTGATGGGGAAGTTGAGCGGATCCTGGCCGCTCTGGTTCTTGACCTGATAGACGTCTCGCTCGACGCCGCTGGTGCTCGTGTCAAGTTTATCGCCGGCCGACTTGAGCCCGGGATCCTGCGACTTGTTGAGACGATCGGCGACCTGCGCCTTGATGTCGCGAATCTGAACGATCGCGGCGTTTGCTTCGCTGACCTTGTCGCGAATTTGAATCGCGAGCGCGAACTGCGCCTGGAGATCGGCGTCGGTCGCTTCGTGCAGCGGATGGCGTTTCAGCACGAGCGGCTGCGAAACCGTTTTTCCGTCGGCGGTGACGCGCACGGTGTAGGTGCCCGGCGGCGCGCTGGGACCGTTGGTGCTTCCGCCCCACAGAATCATTCCGGGGAACGTCACGGCCGGCGCGTAGGTCTGATCCCACGTGAACGAGTTGAGGCCGGCCGTCTTGGCGATTATCGCCGGACCGCCGAAACCGCCACGCCCGCCGCCGCCGCCGCCACCGCCACCACGACCGCCCTGAGCCGCGGCGGACGTATCGGGATAGCTGCGCACGAGCTGGCCCTTTGGATCGAGAATGTCGATACGAACGTTGTTCACCGGATGCTTGAGCCAGTACTGCACCATCGCTGGCGTGCCGGTCCGGATCGCTACCGCGGGCTTGAAGAGCACGACGTCCGCTTCCGACGCCATCGACGCATTGTACTGACGCAGCGGTTGAATGTTGTCGAGCACCCAGAAGCCGCGTCCGTGCGTCGCGATTGCGAGATCTCTATCGGTGACGATGAGATCCCACACCGGAATGTCGGGCAGGTTGAGGCTGAGCGAGTCCCAGTGATCGCCGTCATCGTACGAGATGTATATGCCGTGCTGCGTGGCCGCATACAGCAAGCCCTTACGAGTGGGATCTTCGCGTACGGTGTGGACATAGTCTTCCGCGCCAATCCCGACGACGATCTTCTTCCACGTCTTGCCGAAATCATGCGTGCGGAAGATGTACGGCGCGCGGTCGCCGAGGAGCGGACGCTTCACCGCGACGTAGGCGCTCGCGGAGTCGAATGCGGACGCGTCGATCAAGCTGACGCGGCCGAGGTCTGGCATGTCCTTTGGCGTGACGTTCGACCAGGTCTTGCCGGCGTCCTTCGTCACGCTGACGATGCCGTCGTCTGAACCAGTCCAGATGACGTTGGTCGTGCGCTTCGACGGACCGATCGTGAAGATGACCGCATACACCTCTGGGCCGTTCATGTCGCGCGTGATCGGACCGCCCGACGGACCCATCGTCTTGGGGTCGTGACGGGTGAGGTCGGGGCTGATCATGTCCCAGCTCTGACCGCCGTTGGTCGTCTTCCACAGATGCTGCGAGCCCGTGTAGAGAACCCTCGTGTCGACCGTCGAGAAGATGATCGGATAGGTCCACTGCCAGCGTTCTTTAATGACAGCAGACTCTTCGCCGGAGAACATGCGCGGATACGGGCTCACCTCGCGCGTTTCGCCGGTGCGGCGATTGAGCTTGGTGAGGAAGCCGCCGCCGTTCGCGTTCGTGCCGGAGTAGAAGATGTCCGGATCGCGCGGATCCGGGGCGATGTAGCCGTCTTCGGAACCGCCTGGGCTGAAGATCGCGGGCGCAACAGCACCGCGACCGCCACCGCCGCCTCGTCCACCACCGCCGCCCAGACCGTTCGTGCTCGGAACGCAAAGCTCACTCTGGTCCTGCTGCGATCCGCACACGTCGAAGGGAATGTGCGACGTGGCAACCGCGCGGTAGAATTGGCCCGTTGGGTAATCGTGCAAGGTCCAGGTGCGGTTGTCACTCGACGCGTTCATCGTGATGACGCCGCCGTTATCGCTGGCGTGCATGACGTGATCGGTGTTGTCGGGATCGATCCAGATGTCGTGCGAGTCGCCGCCCGCGAAATTCACCAGCGTTTTGCCGGCGTCCATCGAACGGAACGTCCCAACGTTCAGAACGTAGACGAGATCCTTGTTCTTGGGATCGGCGGTAAGGTGCGTGTAGTAGAATGCTCGCTGGCGAATGTTCCGGCTGCCGTTTGCCAACGTCCATGTCGCGCCCGCGTCGTCGGAGCGGAACAATCCACCGTTCTCATTCTCGATGAGCGCGTACACGCGGTTCCCGTCCGCGCCGGAAACAGAGACGCCAACCTTTCCGTCGATACCCGCGGGCAGGCCTGGCGCCCGCGTAATTTCGGTCCAGGTGTCGCCGCCGTCGGTGGACTTGAACAGCCCACTGCCCGGACCGCCGCTCGACATCGTGTACTCGTTGCGGTACGCCTCCCACGTGGCGGCGTACATCGTGTTCGGGTTGTGCGGATCGATCGAGATGTCCACTGCACCGGCTTTGTCGCCGCGGTCGAGCACTTTCTTCCACGTCTTTCCGCCATCAGAAGTCTTATACAGGCCACGCTCGCTGCTCGGTACGCCGTACTTGCCGAAATCGGCGACGAACGCGATGTCCGGATTCGTTGGGTGGATGCGGATCTTGGCGATCGCATCAGAGTTCTGGAAACCGACGTGCGTCCACGTCTTGCCGCCGTCGGTCGACTTGTAAACGCCGTCACCGGGCTGAATGTCGCCGCGAATGCACGCTTCACCCGTGCCGGCGTAGATGACGTCGGGGTTCGATTCCGACACCGCCACCGCGCCGACCGATCCGGCGCTGATCTGGTGATCTGTGATGGGCGTCCACGTGAGGCCGCCGTCGACCGTCTTCCACAGTCCGCCGCCCGTTGCGCCGAAGTATCCGATCTTGGGATTGCCCTTCACGCCCGAAACCGTGAGCGACCGTCCGCCGGTGCTGGGGCCAATGCTTCGCCACTTGAACGTTTTCCAAAGCGTCGTGTCGATCGGTACCGCAGAGCGCGACCTCGACCATGGCGCCTCGGCACCTCGGCTCAGACTGAATGCGGCCGCGACGCCGACGGTCGCTACGCAGACGGGAACGACTATTCGGAAGAACGAACGGGACATTGACCAAGTCTCCTGGGGTTTCGATCGCGCGCGCGAGAACGCCGCCGGTTGGGAGGCTTCCAACACGACCATCCAACACGACTAGTAATAGGGCGCGACCGTACCGCGTGCAACCCGAGCGGGGAATGCACGTTAAAGCGTGGAACGGACGGGTGTGGTGAGGCCCCCGACCGAAGTGCGGTCGGGGTGTGAAAGCGCTTACGCTTCGGCCGTTTCTGAATCCGGAACGGCGGCGACCGGAGCCGCGGCTGCCGGGGCGCCTGGGCGACGTCCCCAACCGGGGCGCGGAGCCGGCGGACGGGCACGGTCGGCGAGAATCTGTGCGTAGTAGGCGATAATGCGGGGCTTCAGGGAAGCCTGCGTGTCGCCCGCCTTCGAGTGAAACGCGGCGTATCGAAGCGCGTCGCCAGATACTCGCAGCCACCACCACTGTGTTCCGGGAGTCGCGGGTGAGGATTCACGCTCGCAGGTGAACGTGCGTCCATCGTCAACAAACTCGAAGCGACCCATGGCCACTACCTTTATGAGGGGATACCAGCAATCTAGCGGGTGCACCGCGTTGCTGCCGTGGCTCGGTCGTTGCGACCGAGTAGCACGAGGTTGCGGTCTATTGCTGGGGAGGGTGAAATGGCGAGAATGTATTCGCTTACGGTCAAAAACCGGGTCGGCGCGGCGGTGTTTGCTGTGGCGATTGTTGGACTTGGCATTGTGTTCCTGACCGTCGGATTCGCGCTACTCGCTGGTCTCGCACTGGTCGGCGGTGTGCTCGCGGTTGGTTTTGCTGTGTACAATCGACTGCGAGGCCGCGGCCACGCCCTTCCGCGCGGATTTTATGGCGCAGCGCAGTCGGGGCTCGACCCGTCGCTTGAGGTCCGTCCCGTTGAAGCGAGCGTGATCCGGCAGCTCGAGAACGACGAGCCGCCGGAAAACTGACCCGCCCGAGTCGCTACGGTTTGTAGGGATTCGAGCCGCCGTGTCCGCCCGATCCACCGCTTCGAGGATTGGACCCGCTGCCGGCCGGTCGCGCGCCGCCGGTTCGCCCGCCCTGGCTGGATCCGCCGCCGCTTGTCCCGCCGCTGCTTCCGCCGCGACGACTCGAACCGCCGCCGCGCCGCGATCCTCCGCCTGACCCGGAACCGCCGCTCGGCGCGCTGCCGCTGCTTGTCCCGCCGCTTCCTCCGCGGCGTTCGGCCTTTACTTTCGCGCGTGCGCGCTCTTCCGACTTTCGCGCGCGAATCTGCGCGATGCGTTCGGCGATAGGGATCTCTAATTTCGCCGCGGGTTTGGCGGCGTAGTCGAAGTCGGGCAGGGTGACGCGCGGCAGTGATTTGCCGATTGCCCGCTCGATGGCGCGCAGGTCGCCGGCCTCTTCGGGCGACACGAACGTGAACGCCTCTCCGGTGAGCTCGGCGCGTGCTGTTCGTCCGACGCGATGGATGTAATCCTCCGATTGCGCCGGGACGTCGAAGTTGACGACGTGACCCAGTGCTTCGACGTCGATGCCGCGGGCCGCGATGTCGGTGGCGACGAGCACGCGATATCGTCCGTCCTTGAATCCCTCGAGCGCGTCGGTGCGCTGGGCTTGCGAGCGGTTGCCGTGGATACGCGCGACGTTCACGCTGCGCTTGGTAAGAAACTCCCACAGGCGGTTCGCGCGATGCTTGGTACGCGTAAACACGAGTGCTTCCTTCATGAGGCCGCGTTCCAGCAGTTCATACAAGAGCTGCGATTTGAGCTCCTGGTTCACCGGGTAGATCGCCTGCGTGATCCCTGCCGCGGGCGCCGCCGTGCGCTGCAGGTTGATCGTCGCCGGATCGTGCAGCAGTTCGCGCGTGAGTGTGACGATCGGCGCGGGCATCGTCGCGCTGAAGAACAGCGTTTGACGCTTGGCCGGAACGTACTTGAGCAATCTTCGAATATCCGGAAGGAAGCCCATGTCCAACATCCGATCTGCTTCGTCGAGCACGAGGTGTTCGATCTTGTCGAGCTTGGCGTATGGATGCTTGAGGTGGTCGAGCAAGCGGCCCGGCGTCGCGACGATGATGTCGACGCCCGTGCGGAAGGCGTGTTCCTGCGGTCCCATGCCGACGCCGCCGAACACTGCCGCGCCGGTGAGCGGGGTATGGACCGCGATTTCCTCGAACTCTTTCACGATCTGCGCGGCGAGCTCGCGCGTGGGTGTCACGACGAGCGCGCGCGTCGTTCCGCGCGGCCGCTCGAGCAATTGATTGCAGATTGGAAGAAGAAACGCGGCGGTCTTTCCGCTGCCCGTCGCGGCGCACGCGAGGATGTCGCGACCCTCGAGGGCGGGCGGAACGGCGTCGGTCTGAATTGGCGTCGGGCGCGCGAAGCCGAGTTCTTTGATACCGCGCAGCAGGTCGCGGTGCAGTTTTAGCGAAGTGAATGACATGTCGCGAAAGGTAACGACCCTACCGAGGCCCGAGCCCCGCGGTTTCGAGCGTTACGTGTTTGATTCGCCTCCGCCGGCTCCGCGCTAGAACAGCCCCACCTTTCCGCGCACCGATGCGATCAGCTTGGCGGGATCGTAGCCGACGCCTTCCTTGAAGACCATCGCGACCTTTCGAATATCCTCAATTCGCTGCGACGGGTCGCCGTCGATGACGACGAGATCCGCCTGCTTGCCCACGCCGATCGAGCCGACTTTGTCCGCGCGATTGAGGAACGTGGCGCCGTTCATCGTGCCGACCTTGATCGCTTCGAGCGGCGTGAGCCCGCTCTCGACGAGCAGTTCGATTTCGCGCTGGTCGGAGTAGCCGGGAATGACTCCGCCGCCGCCGGTCGGATCTGTTCCGGCCAAGAGCGTTCCGCCCGCGCGGAAGAAATCGACTTCGAGCTGCCGTGCTTTCGGGAACAGAGCGCTATAGCTCGAGCGCGGGCTGCGGGAGGTTTGCGCGAAGCGCTGCTCGAACTGCTCGCGGAGGATCGGGTCGAGAACGTCGAGGCCTGGCGGCAACGGCCGGCCCGGCGTGAACGTCTCGAACACGGTGAGCGTCGACGTCAGCGCGACGTGATGCTGTACGAGAAGTTTAATGAGCGATTTCACCTGATCGCTCGAGGGGTCCACGGCCGCGACTGACGCCTGGCCCACACCCTGGCCAGGGCAGACGTCCGGCGTTTTATCAGCGACGAAATCCGTCGCCGCAAAAAAGCCGTGCTCGAGGTTGTCGATTCCCAGCTCGGCGGCTTCGCGATATGTCACGGAGCAGAGATGGCCCGTGATCTTGAGGCCGCGTTTGTGCCCCTCTTCGATCGACGCTTTGAGCTCGTCGCGCGTGATGTGCATGTACGCCTTGAGCGATGTGGCGCCGTTGTCGTTCCAGAAGTCGATCAGCTTGCGCGCGTCGTCGGCGCCGGTGAGCTCGTGCACCTGCGCGAGACCGAGTCCAGGACCTTCGAGGTACGGGGCGGTTGCGTCGATCCATGGACCCGCGCGCTCGCCGCGATCTATCGAGCGCTTGACGTTGATCTCGCCGTAGCCGTTCATGTTGCCGCCGGTGCGCATCGACGTCACGCCACCGGCGAGATACAGGCGCACGAAGCTCTCGCTCAGATTGCCGTACACACCCGGACCGGTTGGGTAGAACAGATGCTCGTGAACCATCACGAGGCCGGGGATGATCGACTTGCCCGTGAGATCCATCGTGACCGCGCCCGCTGGAATCTGCGTTCGCGACGCGTCGCCCGCCGCCACGATCTGTCCGTCGCGAATCACGACCGTCTGATCCGCCCGGGCCGCCGCCCCCGTTCCGTCGATGACCCGCACGTGCGTCAGGGCGACAAGCGGGGTGTCGACCGCGACATACTGCCGCACCGCCTGCGCAAGGGGTGTTCGCCCAACTCGCTGTGCATTCGCGACGAGACCGTGTGCAGCAAGCAGCAGAGCGGCGATATTTCTCGGACGCATGGCGGATTCCGGAGCGATGTGGTGTGTGAAACGGTAAAAAAATTTTGCTGAGCATGGCGGCAGCGTGCGCTCCGCACAATACTATACCGCTCGGCTCGCCGCCGATTCAACCGCGCTGGATGCGATTTCGCGCGGCCCAATTATTCAATGGACGGATTGTTATGATGCCGACGGTCAACTACCTCGCGATTCTCGTGAGCGCCGTTGTGATCTTCATGCTTGGCGGGTTGTGGTACTCGCCGCTGCTGTTCGCCAAGCCGTGGATGGCGCTGCAAGGCAAAACGCGTGAGGACGTTCAAGCGTCCGGCGGCGCCGGGCCGATGATGTACTTGCAAGTGTTCCTGTCGGGACTCGTGACGTCGTTCATCATGGCGATGCTCATCAGCCGCCTGAACAGTCACGAAGCGCTGACCGGCGTGAAGTTGAGCATCCTTTGTTGGGCCGGGTTCGCGGCGGCGACGAGCTACGGTACCGCGCTCTTTTCATTCAAGTCGCGGGCGTTGTGGGCGATCGACACCACGTTCAACCTCGTGTCGTTCGTCGTCGCCGGGATTATTCTCGCGCTCTGGCAGTAGCCACCGCGATGCGGGGGCTTGCCCGGCCGATGCGCCGGGAACATCATAGCGCATGAAATACGCAGACGTCCAAAATTACGTGGGCGGCGGGTTCGTGCCGGTGTCGCGGCCAACGCTCGATGTCTAC
>JBDTAE010000203.1:0-24085 GCA_039924785.1 Gemmatimonadaceae bacterium
GACGCTCATTCGTCACGCGGTCGCCCGCGCGGGGTTTTTCACCGCTCTCTCCTTCGTCACGCTGGGAGCCCAAGCGCGCAATCCCCTCGCGGTCGCCAGTGGTGGGTCCGCACCCGGGCGGCCATTGGCGATCGAGGATTATTATCGTCTAAAGACTGTTGGAAGCCCGGAACTGTCGCCCGACGGAAAATGGGTTGCGTACACTGTTACGACGCGCGTCGAAGCGACCAACGGCAATACGAGCGAGGTTTGGCTTGCTGCATTCGACGGCTCGACGCCGCCACAGCAAGCGGGCACGCCAGGCGAGGATGCAACCGCGCCGGCATGGCTCGCGGACGGCCATCTTCGGTACACCGTCAGCGGACGGACGATGAGCGTCGATCCCGCGGCTCCGACCAGCCCAGCAGAGATCGCCGCCGGTGCCGCGCCGGCGGGCGGCCGCGGAGGAGGTCGAGGCGGCCGAGGAGGCCGAAGCATGCTGCCCAGCCCAGATGGCAGATGGGTGGCCGCGGTGCGGGACATGCCGGTCCCCAAACGCGAGAAAGTCTACGAATCAGACTTTGCTAAACGTCATGAGGAACGGTTCAAAGGCGTTGAATTCGACTACATCGATTTTCAGCGAGACGGGGCGCCCTTCCCGCTGCCGAATCGCGTCGACCCCAGCGTCAATCCGCCGCAAGAAATTTTTCTCACTCCGGCAGGCGGAAGCGACCGGCAGCTCACGCACCTGGGCCTGCGTCCCGCAGGCGCGAACTGGAATCGAGCGGGAACGATGCTCGCATTCACCGCCGACTCCGGTTATCGGAACGAGCTGCTGTACGGTCGAAGCGATGTTTGGACCGTGACCACCGACGGCGTCGTGAAGAAGCTGACGTCGAGCTCGGACCATTCATATTCCGGCGCGGAGTTCTCGCCCGACGGAGCGTGGATTCTCACGACGCGCAGTACGCCCACGGATGCGGTGATCGCCAAGCATATGAACAACGGCGGTCCCGTCGACATCGTGGTCATTCCGGCGAACGGCGGGCGCGAGATCAACCTCACCACGGTGTGGGACTATTTGCCGTCGGGCGCATTCTGGAGCAACGACGGAAAGTTCATCTACTTCACCGGCGGTGTCGGCGGAACGACGCACCTCTTTCGCGTTTCGCCAAGCGGCGGCGCGGTGCAGCAGGTCACGCTGGGGCAACGTCGGTTGAGCGGGTTGAGTTTCGATCGCGCCCAGTCGAAGATGGCATATCAGGTCGGGGCGTTCGAAGCGCCGTCGGAAATCTGGGTTGCGAATTTCGACGGCGGTGGCGAGCGGCAGTTGACGCACGTTCACGACTCGTTCACGCGAGAGATCGCGCTGAGCAAATCGGAACGACTGATTTTCAAGAGCGCCGACGGCGCGGCCGTCGAGGGATGGTTGATGTACCCGTATGGATATCAGGCCGGTGCACGCACCACCTACCCCCTCATCGTCAGCAATCACGGCGGCCCACACGCTGCGAACGAGTACGGATTCGATTTCAAGAATCAGTACTTCGCGGCGAACGGGTATTTCGTGCTCGAGGTCAACTTCCGCAGCTCGACTGGTTACGGCGAGCGGTTCCTCTGGGGAACGTGGGGAGCGTGGGGGACGAAAGACGGGCAGGACGTCATGGCGGGAATCGACTATTCGCTCGCGCACTATCCGATCGATCGAGCGAAGGTGGCGCTCATTGGCCATTCATACGGCGGATTCATGACGAACTGGCTGATCACGCAGTATCCCGATCGTTTCGCGGCGGCGGCGTCGGGTGCGGGCATCGCGAATTGGACGAGCGATTTTGCGAACTCCGACATTCCGCGCACGAAGGAAACGGAATTCTGGGGACCGCCGTCGGACCCAAAGGCGCGCGAGACGATGATCCGTCAGTCGCCGATCACCTATGCGAATCGCGTGCGGACGCCGACGTTGTTCATCAATGGCGAGGTCGATCATCGCGTGCCATTTTCAGAGAACGAGCAGTTGTACGTCGCGATCAAGAAGCAAGGTGTGCCCGCGAAGATGATCCAGTACGCCGGGCAACCGCACAGCATCTCGGGGTCCTGGAACAACGTTCACAGAATGCTCAATGAGCGCGGTTGGTTCGACAAGTACGTTAAGGGCATTGGCATGACGCAGGCCGGCGCGACGCCCATGCCTCGCCGGTAGTTCAGCGCATCCAAACGTAGGCGAGAACGCAGTTCTTCGTCGCCGCCGCCGCGGTAGTACACCTCGACCGTTTCGATTTCGTCCACGGTCAATGCGCCGAGCTTCGCGGTTCGCGGCCCTCCGTTCACGACGACGGAGCAATCGCGAGCGGCACAAACAACGAGGAGGCGCAGGCGATCGAGCTCGCTCGCGCGAGCGAGAGAACCCGCGGTTTAGCGAATTCACATTCATACCCGCCGATAATCTGGCGAAAGTCGCTAGGCGTCAAGCCTAGGAAACAATTTTGCCACGGAACCCGCGAATCGCGGGCGCAAAGACTGGCGAATTTTTTTTGCCGCGGAATCCACAGAATCCGCGGAATACCACGGAATCAGCTTGCGAACCCAGACTCAATTTCTCCGGGTATCCGCCGTTCATTCCGCGTGATTCCGCGGTCTCCGTGGATTCCGCGCCAAATGCAGTTTCACTCCGCGAGCTTTCGCGGTGTCCGTGGATTCCGCGCCAAATGCAGTTCTCGCCTCTCTAACGTCTACTGAATCGGGCCACCCTTCTTCGTCTGCGGAACACCGTCCGTCATCCACTTCGGCGCCGGCGCGTCCTTCAGATAGTGATCGAAGAACTGCTTCATCCGCTCCTGGAAATCCTTTTGATTTTCCTTCTTGGCCAGGTGATGCGGCTCGCCGGGATACGAGAGCAGGATTACCTGTTTTCCCCAGCGGCGCGCGGCGCCATACAGCTCGAGACCCTGATGCCAATCGACGGCATTGTCCGCGGTGCCATGCAGGATCATGAACGGCGTCGTGATGTCGCGCACGTGGTAGAGCGCCGACTGGTCCTCAAACAGCTGAAGATTGTCGAACGGGTTCGTTCCCATGCGCACCTGGCCGACTTCGACAATGCCCTGCTGTAGCGTACCGGTGCCGGGATAGGTCTCGTCGTAGAAGCTGACGAGGTTCACCGGCGGCGCACCGGTCACGACGGCGGCAAACATGTTCGATCGCGTGAGGATATACGAAGTCTCATATCCGCCCCAGCTGTGTCCCTGAATGCCGATGTGCTTCGGATCGGCATATCCCATCTCGATCACCTTCTTCACGCCGCTCGTCACGCAATCCAGCGCCGAGCTGCCGGGCTTGCCCGTTTCGTAGACGATGTCCGGCTCGAACACGAGATACCCGTCGCTCGCATACTCGGCGAAGTGCGGACGGTCGTCATACACGGGCATGGCGAACTGATGGTGGGTATTCGACAACAGCTCGTAGAAGTACACGAGCATCGGATACTTCTTGCCGGCCTCATAGTTCGCCGGCAGCGTGAGCGTTCCTTGAAGATGCTGGCCCTTGCCGTTCTTGAAATCGACGAGCACGCGCGAGCCCCATTTGTACTCGTTGATGAACGGGTTGGCGTCGGTGACTTTCTTCGGCGAGGCGAACGACGTGCTCGAGAGCCAATAGTCCGGCGACTCTTTGAACGTCTGTCGCGTGAAGATCACCTTGTCCGCCTTCTCCGCCTTTACTGCGCCGCCGATGTCTTCGTCGTCGTAAATCAACGGCGTCGGCTTGGCGCCTGGCGCAAGCGTGTAGTACCCCGATTTCTTCGTCCACTCGCCGTATGCAGAAAGGAGCAGCGGCTTCGACAGATCGACGCCTTCGTCTTCTTCAGCGCCTGCACCGCCGAACGCGCCGCCGCCACCGCCGCCGCCGCGACCACCCCGACCGCCACCGGCACGATCGAGTCGCACAAGACGGAAGCGAATCTGATTCTGATCACCGACGCCACCGGTGAGGTTCGTCACTTTGCCACCGTCGAGCGGCACACTGTAAAGGTCGAACTTGTGATTCAGAATGACCGACTTGCCGTCCTTCGACCAGCCCGCCACGCCGTAGATCGGAACCTCATATGGATGATCGTCGGCCGCGTCGAGGAAACTGATCTTGTCGCCGTTCGCGATCGCGGCCGTCGTGCCTGTCTCCGTGTTGTATGCCATCACTTTCTTGTTCTTTAAATACAGGAACCACTTGCCGTCGGGCGAGTTGCCCATCGTGCGCGTAAGGCCCTTGTCGATCGGCGCGCGGCTGCCGTCGTCCGTGCTGATGCGAAAGTAGTCCGACTTTGTGCCGCCCCACTGCACTTCGGTGCGATACGTCGTGTCGATGCGGCCGATCGCCCACTTCGGATCGGGCGTCGGCGTGACGTTGCGCATCACCTCATCGGAGACCTGCACCAACTTCCCGCTCGACACGTTGAACACCGCGGGCAGCGTCGACCGTCGCTCCTGCGCCAACCGGATCATCTGCACCGACTGCACCTCTGCGTCCTTCCAATGCCAGACATCGACATTCGCCTTCGGCTCCGTGCTCGGCGTCGCGGCGGTCGGGTCGGGCTCCTGGTCCTTGAGACCGACGTAGATCTTGGCGCCGTCGCGCGTCCAACGCGGAGCCGTCAGCTCGCTCAGAACCTTCCCGTTCGGAAAGGTTGGGTCCTTCGCGGGGTCATACTCCGTTGCCTTCGTCGAAGCGCCGCTCACGTCTTTCCACACGAGCAGCGCGTTGTCGCGATGAAGATTCTCTTTCTTCTTGTCGCCGCGCAGCACCAACAGCGACGCACCCTTGTCGCCCCACGCGAGCTGATCGTAGTCGAGCGACGCCGAGCTGAGAACCTTCGACTGATTCGTGTTGAGATCGATCACCGTCACGCCGTTGCCGGTGCGATCCGCGGCGTCGGTAGTGTACGCGAGCATGCGGCCGGTCTCGTCGAAGTCGTACAAGTTGACGTTACCGATGTTCTGCGTAGTGCCCGACGACAACTCGCGCAGCACGAGATCGGAGCCATTCTGCTTGGCCGACTGGTTCGCCTTGTTGACGCGAACGGCCAGGAAGCGCGAGCCTTTCGAGAACTTGAAAGTCAGGCCCTCGGGCACTCCATATTTCTCCCCAGTCGTGAGGTCGAGCAGCTCGAAGCGACGCTGACCCCCAGCGACCGGCGCCGCGGCTCCGCCTTGCCCGCGACCGCCGCCACCTCCGCGTCCGCCCCGCCCGCCAGCGACAGAAGCGGGAGCAACGAAGTATCCGACGAATTTCGAATTATCCGAAAACACCGGCGCCGAGCCGACGGGAATCGAGTATTCCTTGGTGCCGTCGGTCTGGCGGATGTGCAGCGTGCCGTCGCCTTCGTTCGGCGATACCACGAAGGTCATCCAGGTACCGTCGGCCGAGAGGGCCGCGTTACCGATGCGATTCCAGCGGCCAATGTCGGCAAGGCCGAGAACCTTTTTGTCACCCGGATCTTTCCGCGCGGCGCCTTGTTGCGTGGCGCTGACATTGTCCTGCTGCGCGGCCGCCGGGGCGACGGCAAGCAGGCTGACGATCAGGGGAAGTAGATAGCGAACGGTAGCGTTGTGACGCATGGAGTTCTCCAGCGAACCAATAAGGGGTCCGCGCGCGGGGCTGACTTCGGCACGCGGAGGATTGGGCAGGCTGCCGAATATACGTCTCGGGCAGCCCGAACGCTCGCCCGCCCGCTGCGCACGTTCGCGGAGCCGGTCGGACGATGCGATATTGGGCCATGCGAATACGACTCCTCGCCGCCCTGCTCGCCGCTTCGGCGTGCGGGCCGATTCAGCAGCGTCTCCATCCTCGCCCGCCTCCGGCGCCCGCGCCGGCTCCCGTCGTCGCGGAGCGTCCGCGGCCGCTCCCCTACCCAGTGTTCGAGACCAAGGCGTTCGAGCGCGCGGTGGCTCGTGGTACCCGGACGCGAACCGGCGAGCCTGGTCCACAATACTGGCAGCAGTTCGCCCAATATCACATCGACGCCGAGCTTGTCCCCGCGACGAGTCAGGTCAATGGACGTGAGACAGTTCGCTACTTCAATCGATCGCCCGATACGCTCGCGACGATTTGGATCTATCTCAACCAGAATCTTTTCGCGTCGACGTCGCCGCGTGTGGTCGAAACGCCGGTGACGGGCGGAACCGAAATCCTTCGCGTCGCCGCCGGAGGTCAGACGTTAGAGAAGCGTAATAGCGGGCCGGGCTACTCGGTGGCCGCGACGACGATGGCAGTCCGACTCCCGAAAGCGCTCGCGCCGCGCGACTCGGTCGACTTCGACATCGCGTGGGCGTTTCAGGTTCCGCGCGACGGCGCGCCACGCGAGGGAACGACCGGCGACGTCTTCATGGTCGCGTACTGGTATCCGCAGATCGCCGTCTACGACGACGTCAACGGCTGGCAGAACGACCCTTACCTCGGCGGCGCTGAGTTCTATATGGACTACGCCGATTACGACGTGAACATCAGCCTTCCGCAAGGTTGGTTGGTGGCGTCGACGGGCGAGTTGACCAACCCGGCGGTCGTTCTCTCGAAGCAGACGCGCGATCGAATCGCGGAGTCGAAGCGTAGTCCATCGGTCGTGCACGTCGTGCGGGATCAGGATCGCGGCACAGGCGCGACGAAGGCGACGAACACCGGGTTTGACGGAATTCTCACGTGGCGCTTTCGCGCGCGGAACGTTCGCGATTTCGACTGGGGCGCGTCGGCGAAGTTTTTGTGGGATGCGACTGTCGCAGCGGTTGGCGATCGCAATCGCAGCGGGAAGCCCGACAGTGTGGCGATCAACACGTTCTACCGCCCAGAGGCGCGAGCATGGTCGTGGGACAAGTCCGCCGAGTATGAAAAGAGCGCCGTTCAGTTTCTGTCGACGTATCTGTGGCCGTATCCGTGGCAGGCGATGACCGCGCTCGAGGGACCTGTGTCGTGCAGCGGAATGGAGTATCCGATGCTCACGTGTATCGGCGGTCCGCGCGACACGCTGTCGCTGTACTCGGTGCAGGTGCACGAGACGGGGCACATGTGGTTCCCGATGCAGGTCGGCTCGGACGAGCGGCGGTTCGCGTGGCAGGACGAGGGGCTCACGCGCTTCAACCAAGCGGAGGGGATGCAAGCGTACTTCAAAGGCTACGATCGCGAGAAGATCTCGCGCGACGCCTACCTCGCGCTCGCGGCGACGGACGGCGAAGTGCCGCTCATGCGTCCGGGCGACCAGTATCCGTATGGCACCGCGGCGTACACCGTGGCGTCGTATGAAAAGATGGCCACGAACATGGTTGCACTCCGCGCGATACTCGGCGACGACGTCTTCCTGTCGAGCTATCGAACGTACGGACTCCGGTGGATTAACAAGCATCCGACGCAATACGATTTCTTTAACAGCTTCAATTCGCTGAGCGGAAAGGATCTCTCGTGGTTTTGGCGGACGTGGTGGTACGAGACGTGGACGCTGGATCAGGCGATTGCGTCCGTTACGCCGACGCTGACCGGGGACTCGCTTCGCGTGACGATTGAGGACAAGGGCCTCGCGCCGATGCCCATTCGGTTGGCGATCACGCGGAACGACGGCAAGGTCGAGCGACGAAGCTACGCGGTCGACATCTGGCTTACCGGCGTTCGACATACGGCGCTCACGATCGAGAAAGGGTCGACAATCACGGCGATCGAGATCGACCCGGATCAGGTCTTTCCGGATGTGGATCGCTCGAACAACAAGTGGACGCGAAGCCGGTAGCGGCGACATGGGATCCGGCCAAGCTCGGCCGGTTCGCGCTGACGATCCTGCTCGCGCTCTACGGGATGAGCATTCTCAGAAACCCGGCCGGTGGCTCGTTCGTCGACAGCATCGATCTTCCGATCCATGAGACGGGCCATCTCGTCTTCGGCCCGTTCGGCGAATTCATCGGCTTCCTCGGCGGCACATTGTTCCAGTTGATCATGCCGAGCGTGTTCGTCGGATATTTCGTGCGGCGGAAGGACCTGCACGCGGCGAGCGTGGCGTTGTGGTGGGTCGCGCAAAACTTCTGGAATATTTCGGTTTATGTGCGAGACGCGCGCGCGCAAGAACTGCCGCTCGTCGGCGGCGGTGAGCACGACTGGGCGTACATTCTGGGACGCATCGGTTCGCTGCAGCACGACCAGATCATTGCCCAACGCTTCTGGGGCGTCGGGGTGATTCTTTTCTTTTTCTCGATCGGCGGCGGACTCATCGCCCTCACCGGACCCAAGAGTCCGAGTAAAGGTGATGAGCCCCTTTCTACGACCTAGCTCTTTCGCTTTTCCTTCTTCGAATTCTTCTCGTTGGAATCGTCGGTGCTCGACTCGGGCTGATCTGGAAGCGTCCGAAAGGTGCTCGAGCCGCTCAGGTTGTGATCTTCTCCGACCTGGTCGTGCAACCATTCATTGTTGTCCTCGTTTTGTTTCTTGCCGCTGCGCTCGCTGCTGGAGCGGCTCGCTCCGTCGCTCATCCCGCTCGACGCGTCGCCGGATTTCTTTTTGTCAGCCATGTGTTGAATCCTTTAAAGGGGTCGTGCACTAGGCTCGCATGCATCATGCCGATGAGCGGGAAAGGATATCAAGTTGACGAGGTCGGCGACGCGGCCGGCTCGAGGGAGTGATCACGAAAACGCTAAAGGAGTCACATGTCGCTGATCGATGCGGGACCATCATCCGCCGCGGGAAAGATGCTGAGCGTTCTTAGAATCGTCGTCGGTGCCCTGTTCATGGAACACGGCACGCAAAAGCTTTTCAATGTTCCGCCGGCGGCGATGCCTGGCTTTCCAGTCCATTTGATGAGCCAGTTTGGATTGGCCGGCGTGCTCGAGACCTTTGGCGGCGCCCTGATCTTGATTGGGCTTTTGACTCGACCCGTGGCGTTCCTGCTCGCGGGCGAGATGGCGGTCGCCTATTTCCAACAGCACTTTCCGAGATCATCCTTTCCCATCTTCAACATGGGTGAGCCCGCTGTTTTGTTCTGCTTCACCTACCTCTACCTCATGGTCGCCGGCGGCGGCGAATGGAGCGTTGACACGATGATTGCGAACTCGAGACGCGGCGGCAGAACTTGACCGATCGACCGTGGATCCTTTCGGAGACGACGTGGAAGACCGTCGACCCCACCCCGTACGACGTCGCCATTCTGCCGTGGGGCGCGACGGAAGCGCACAACTACCATCTGCCGTACGCCACGGACACGATTCAAGCGAGTGCGGTCGCCGAGCGCGCAGCGGGGCTCGCGTGGGAGAAGGGTGCGCGGGTCGTCGCACTTCCCGCCGTTCCGTTCGGCGTGAATACGACGCAACTCGACATCAAGCTCTGTATCAACATGAATCCGAGCACGCAAGCGGCGGTGCTTGGTGATGTGGTGTCGTCGCTCGAGGGACAGCGCATTCACAAGTTGCTCATTCTGAACTCGCACGGCGGAAACGACTTCCGGCAGATGATTCGCGAGCTTCAGCCGACAACTCGGGTCTTTCTGTCGACGATCAATTGGTGGTCGTGCGTCGACGTGAAGCAATTCATGGACGAAGCGGGCGATCACGCCGGCGAGGCCGAGACGAGCGCGATGATGCATCTCGCGCCCGAGCTGGTTCGGCCACTCGCGGATGCCGGTCCCGGCACGGCGCGTCCGTCGCGGTTGCGTGGCGTTCGCGAAGGGTGGGCGTGGGCACCGCGGCGCTGGACGCAGGTTACCGCGGACACAGGCATCGGCAACCCGGCGAAATCCACTGCGTTGAAAGGCGAACAGTATGTCAACGCGGCCGTCGACCGCATTTCGAGTTTTCTGATCGAGTTCGCCGCGCTGGACTTGAACGACCTGTATTCGGGGGAGCGCTAGCAGCTAGTTGCGAATGTTCGATACGCCGAACGGCTGGTGTCCATAAGCCATTCGTTCGTCTTATTGCCCCGACGGGTATGTCTCGGGCGGCTCGCCGTCCACCCTCACCGGCATGTGCAACGGATCGACCGCGCGCGTTTCGTCGATAAACAGAAACGCATCATATCGCCGCGGAACGACCGTCGGCACATAGTTCCCCCACCGCTCGTTCTTCGGATCGTAGACAACACCGATCGCGCGATGGCCGATCGGCTCCTGCAATCCCGGCACGCCACCGTCGTCGGTTCCGTCGAAAACGAGCAGCGCATCTCCGCCGACGGCGTCGTGCATCTCCTTTTCGAAGCTTCCTGCGCGCGCGACCGGAACACGCATCCGTTCCATCGGCGCGCCCCACTCCTCGGCGGCAATCACCGTCCCGCGATGCGTCCCAAATCCGACAAGAACGACGCCCTCTTCGTCGTGCGACTGCCGGACCAGCTGTCCAACGTTGAACATCCCAGCGCGGCTCATGTCGGTGAAGCGCGCGTCGCCGATGTGGGTATTGTGCTCCCAGACGATCGCTTTGGCTCCAGGACCGTGATGCTGCATCAGGCGCGTGAGCGTCTCGACCATGTGAAGGTCGCGAACGTTCCACGAGCCGGGGCCGCCGCGCACCATCGTTCTGTAATACATCTCCGCATTGCGCGCGACGAGCGCATTCTGCTCGGCGTTGAAGTATCCCTCGCGACCATCTTCTCGAAACTGCGGCGCGCCGGCGCGAAGCGCCCGCAACACCCCGACGGCTTCGTCTTCGCATGACGTCGGCACGAGCGCCGTCGCCCGAGCGTACTCCTGCATGTCCTCGGCGAATGGCTCAAAGCAGTTGTACGCGCGCTTCGCGGCGGCGGCCAGCGCCGGATCGATGCGCTCGAGATATTCGGTCACAGCCCGCATCGAATCCCAGAGCGAGTAGACGTCCAGACCGTAGAAGCCGACTTGCGCCTCGGGCGCGCGGCCACGATTTCTTTCCCGCAGCCACTCCGCGAGCTCGACGGTTTCGCGATTCGCCCACATCCAGGTTGGCCACCGCGCGAACGCATGCAACGCTTCGCGCGCGGTCGACGCCGAATCGGACATCCACTTCACATAGCGGGTCACCTGATAGCAGTCAGGCCAGTCGCCTTCCACGGCGATGAACGAGAATCCTCGCTCTTCGATCAGCCGTTTAGAGATCTCTGTGCGCCATGTGTAGAACTCCGACGTGCCGTGAGAGGCCTCGCCGAGTAGAACGTAGGGCGCGTCGGCGATGAGGTCGAGGAGCGGCTCCAGACTCGCCGCGTCGTCCAACGGTCTTGCAATCTTCGCCAGCCCGTGACCCAGGTCGGCTGCTACTGTGGTTTCGGCGCCGTCATGGCGGTCGCGGTTTCTTCTGAGCATTGCCCTCCGTATGAGCCTCGTGGCGAAGAATCTTCTTTGCAAATTAGTCGCCGTTGGGCGTCGCTTGCGGCAGGCGAAGCCGCCGCTAGTTAGTTTTTCGAAATGCTCCACGCTCTCGCTCGCCTATTTCGCCGCGTGCTCCCCGCCGCAATCATCGGTATGCTCGCCGGCCGAGTCTCCGCACAGAGTCAGGCCCCGCCGTCCCGTTTCCTGGTCGACGCGTTACACGCACCGGGAAAGGACGTCACCATTTCCCTGCTCACCGCCGGCAACGGCGAAGAGATCTGGGAAATGTTCGGCCACAGCGCCATCTGGATTCACGATAACGTCACGGCGCGCGACACGGTGTTCAACTGGGGCGTGTTCGACTCGACGAAACCGAACTTCATTCTGCATTTCCTCAAGGGCCTGATGCTGTACCAGATGGGCGGCAACACGATCGATCAGCTCATCAACGGTTATCGGTACATGAACCGCACGCTCGTGTCGCAAGAGCTCGATTTGACGACCCAGCAAAAAGATTCGCTTCTCCACCTCATCCAAATCAACGCCGAGCCGCGAAACATCGTCTATCGGTACGATTATTTTCGCAACAACTGCGCGACGCGACCGCGCGACCTTTTCGACGCCGTGCTCGGCGGGCAGCTGCATGAGTTCTCTAAACAGATCATGCCCACGTCGTACCGGTTTCACGCCCTGCGGCTGATGCAGAGCAACACGCTGCTCGATCTTGGTGTCGACATCGGACTCGGCGAGCCGTCTGACGCGCCGATCCACCGGTGGGACGAGATGTTTCTTCCCCGCGAGATGCATGACATTCTCGCAAAGATGCCGGTCCACGACAGCACCGGGGCGACGCACCCACTCGTGAAGGCGGAACACGTACTCTTTCAGTCGACGCGCGGCCCGGAGCCCGAGGCGCCGCCGAACATGGCGCCGTGGCTTCTCGCGGTCGGACTCGTGATCGGCGGCGTATTCGCGTGGCTCGGCGCGAGAGCGATCGCGGGGAAACACGGCGCGAGTGCAGCAGCCGCGGTGCTGTTCGGCGTGTGGTCGCTGGTCGCTGGGCTGCTCGGAGTGGTGCTCACCATCTTGTGGACGGTGACCGATCACGACTTCGCGCACCGGAACGAGAATCTGCTGCTGTTCAATCCGTTGTGGCTCCTTCTCGTCGTGCTGCTGCCATTGGCATTGATGAGGGGAAGGGCGGCGGCGTTTGCGCGACGCCTGTCTATGGCGCTCGCGGTGTTGACTGTACTTGGATTGGTCGCGCATCTGGTGCTGCTGTCGCGACAGACCAACCTGGCGCTCGTCGGGCTGGCGCTGCCGCCCGCGCTCGCGATCGCGTGGACGATGCGACGAATGCAAAGCCGATAGCCGGCGCGGCGCAGCCTCAGCGCCGAGGATGGCTTCGTCTTCGATGACTACTACTGGTAGGCCGCGAAGACGACCGTCATTCGACAACGAACAATCAGGTCCACCTCGGCGAATCGATGGCCGCCGCCGGTAGCCGAGCTACGGCACGACGACCGCCGCCTGCCCTGCCGCCTTCAACTTGGCGTTGAGCGCTCCAAGCTCCGTCGTACGAAGCGAATTCCACCGACCGACGAGCCCGTCGAAGTCGCGCAGAGTTGCCGTGACCGCATCCTTCGCGGTATTCGTCGGCTCCGCATCAGCATCCTCTAACAACGTCATCAGCGACATCAAATCCCCGTTGATCGACGCGAACGTCGGACCGCTTGTTGCGCCTCCCCGACCACGACCTCCGCCGCCACCTCTTCGTCCGCCTCCTCCCCCCTGCCCGGCCACCGCGACGATCTTCGCATCGAGCGCGCCTGCCGCTTCAGTCACGCTCGGGTTGTTCGCCTTGTCTCGTGCGGATTGAATCGCCGCCCGCAGCGCGCGCGCCTGCGAAACAATCGCTGAGTCCTTGGCGATGTCGTCGAACAGCGTGACCGCCATGAGATGCTCCGCGACAATCGCGGCGGGAGGTGTCTTGATCCGCGGATCCATTCTGATCGTGAAGGTCTGCGTGTACCTCTTGCCGTCGATCGTCAGACGCGCCGTGTGTTGCCCCGGAATTGCCCACGGTCCGCGGGGTTCTCGCGGTGTGTCGTGCGGCGTCGCGGAGATCGGATACTGACCCGGCTCGCTGCTCGTCCCGGCCGGCGGCGCATAATGCAAATCCCACACGAAGCGATGGAAGCCCGGTGCCGCCGACAGCACCTGCGTCGGACGAATCCAATACGCCGGTGTGTTGCCAATGTCGGCGGGCGCCATCGACGTGTCGCGACTCGAGAAGGTGCGAATGACGCGACCGCTCGGGTCGAGAATCTCGAGCTTCGCATCGCCATGCGCACCAGCGCCGAGGTAATAGTCGATGATCGCGCCGTCGGGAGGGTTTTGCGCCGCGGGCTCGTCGGGCGGAAGCGGCGTATCGGTGTACTTGCTCCAGCGGAAACGATATGGGTTCGCCGGCTTGAACAACGTTGCGGGTGCGGACGCGTCGGCCGCCGTGACCTGACGGAGCGGTGCGATGTCGTCGAGAATCCAGAATGACCGGCCGTGCGTGCCGATGCCGATGTCGTCGTCCTTGATTATCAAATCTCTAATCGACGTCGCCGGCATGTTGAGGCGCAGCGAAGACCAGTTGTCGCCGTCGTCGAACGAGACCCAGACCTGCGTCTCCGATCCGGCGAACAGCAGCCCTTTCCGCTTCGAGTCCTCGCGGACGACGTTGATCGTCGCGCCGTCGGGAATGCCGTGCGTGATATGCGTCCAGGACTTGCCGCCGTCGTGCGTTCGGTAGATGTGCGGCTTGAGCTCGTCGAGTCGCAGCGTGTTGATCGCCGCGTACGCAGTATTCGCGTCGAAGCGCCCTGCGTCGATGATCGAGACTTTGCTCCACGGGTGCGCACGTAGATCCTCTGGGGTGACGTCGGTCCAATGCGCCCCGCCATCCGCCGTCGTGTGAATGAGACCATCGTCGCTCCCCGCCCAGATGCGATTCACGTTGACGTACGACGGCGCGATCGTATACACCACGCCACCATGCCGCGCCTTCGCCACCGCCGTATTTGAGTAAACTCCAATGCTCGGCGGCACGATCGAATCGGTCCGCGTCAGGTCGGGACTGATCTGCGCCCAGCTCTTTCCGCCGTTCGTGGTCTTCCACACCACGTTCGAGGCAAACAACAGCATGTGTGGATCGACTGTCGAGAACACGAGCGGCGCGGTCCGCACCGTGCGATAGTCGCCCGGTCCAGTCGCCGCGCGTACCGCGACGCGCGGACCAACCTGCTGCACTTCGCCCGTGCGACGATCGTATCGCGTCACCTTTCCGCCGAACACTATCTCGGGATCGAGCGGATCCGGCGCGGCGTATCCGTACTCCTCAACCCCCACCGGGTGCCAACTCCAGAACGTAATGCGACCGTCGTCGCTGCGACTCTGCACGCACGCCGAGCCGGACTCCTGCTGACCGGCGCAAAGGCGATAGGGGAACGCGTTGTCCGCCGTCACATGATAGAACGACGCCGTGGGCTGATTGTACCACGAGCTCCACGTTTCGCCGCCGTTCACGGAGATGATCGCACCCTGATCCACCGCGATCAAAATGATGTTGGTGTTGATGGGGTTGATCCAAATTCTGTGATAGTCGTCGCCGCCGGGCGCGCCGCGCAACGCGGAGAACGTCTTGCCGCCGTCGGTCGACTTCCACGTCACGACGCTCGCCGTGTACACGATGTTCGGATTCTTCGGATCGACCTTCACTTCGGCAAAGTCCGACGCGCGGCTCACGACGCGATCGTCGGTCGTAGCAAGATAGAAGTTCTCACCCGCATCGTCGGAGCGATACAACCCGCCAGCCTGCCCGGCATCCGCCGTCGCAAACATGCGCGACGGCATGCTCGGCGCGACGGTGATGCCGATACGACCGAGTCCATTCTGCTCGAACGTCGGCAGCCCTTTGCCGATCTTGCGCCACGTGTCGCCACCGTCCGTCGACTTCATCAAACCGCTGCCGGGTCCGGAGAACTGTCCGTTCTCCCACGGACCTTGCCGCGCTTCCCACAAAGCGCAGTAAATAATGTTCGGATCGACCGGATCCATCACGACGTCGATCGCACCGGTGTTCTCGTCGCGATATAAGACTTTTTGAAAACTCTCGCCGCCGTCGGTCGAGCGAAACAAGCCGCGCTCGGCGTTCGGACCGTAGGGATGCCCAAGGACTGCGACGAACAGTCGATTCGGATCCTTGGGATCGACGACGATCTGCGGAATCTGCTGGCCGTCGCGCAAACCGAGGTGCGTCCACGTCTTTCCCGCGTCGGTCGATTTGTAGACGCCATCGCCCGTCGACAAGTCGGGACGCTGCAAACCCTCGCCACTCCCGACGTACACCACGTTCGGATTCGACGGCGCCACGGCGATCGCGCCGATCGACCCGCTCGGCTGATCGTCGAAAATTGGATTCCAGGTGCGACCGTAGTCGTTCGTCTTCCAAACGCCGCCGTTCACCGCGCCGACGTAAAACACGTTCGGCTGCTCCGGAATACCAGCCGCGGCCTTGGTTCGGCTTGCGCGAAAGGGCCCGATCATTCGCCACCGCATTTCCGAGTACATGCTCGGATCGATTCCCTGGGCCGCGAGCTTCTCGGTGGAAATGCAAAGCATCGCGAGAAGAAGGGAACGGCAAAGCATGCGGACGGGGGTTGGCACGGCAGGCCTCGTTCGAAAGTGAGCTGGCGTTGGATTGTGCGAATTTGTCGCTGTCAGCGCGGAGCGTCCTCTTCGGCGGCGCACTTGCCGCGATGGACCACGCGATGACTTAGAATTCGGACGTCGGCGTCTTCGTACCGGTCGATCGCCTCACCGCACCGCATGCAACGCGGAAACAGGGCGTAGATCGAACGAGCCATCTCTTCGACGGCGGGGTCATCGGGGCGCGCGGCGATGTCCATGCACAACTATAGCCTCGCGTTCCTCATTTCTGCCAGACCGCGACCGGAGGGCCACGACCATGAGAGACCTCTTGTTGAAGCTGCTCGCACACATGCGATGGGCCGACACACTTGTCGCCGAGTCGCTGATTGCAGCCGGCGACTCCGCCGACGCCGAGGCAATTCGCGTCTACGCGCACATCGCCTCGGTCGAGCATCTCTGGTACTCACGCATCATCGGACGCCAGCCGTTGCACGACGTGTGGCCGGGCCTGTCGCCCTCCGAGTCGAGAGACCTGGCGAAGCAGCACGTCGATCTGTTCGACAAGCTCGTGTCGACCACCACCGATGGCGAGATCTCGCGCGTAGTGCCGTACACCAACAGCGCTGGCGTACACTTTGACAGCCCCGTCGCCGAAATCGTGATGCACGTTGCATCGCACGGCAGCTACCATCGCGGGCAGGTCGCGACGCGGATTCGCGCGTTGGGGATCACGCCACCGTACACCGACTACATCCAGTTCAGCCGCCGAGACCAGATCGGATGACCACGGGAAGCAAGCGGGTGACACGAAGTCCTGTCGACCGACGAAAACTATCGTCGTCCAACGCGTCGCCGCCGGCGAAAACATACGACCGTGAATACTTCGAGCATTGGTATCGTCACCCGCGCGCTCGCGTTTCGACGGCGGCCAGTCTCGCGCGCAAGGTGCGAATGGCGGTCGGCATGACGGAGTTTCTCATCGGTCGCCCGATTCGCTCGGTGCTCGACGTCGGGTGCGGCGAGGCCCCGTGGTTTCCCGTGCTTCGCCGGATGCGACCGGACGTGCGCTACATCGGGATCGACTCGAGCGAGTACGCAATCCAACGCTACGGAAAAACGCGCAACATTCGCCGCGGAACGCTCGACGATCTCGACACGATGCGCCTTCCGCGCGTCGTGGACCTCGTCGTTTGCGCCGACGTTCTTCAGTACGTCGACCGGCGCGGCGTCGAACGTGGATTGAAAGCCATTCGCCGACTGCTTGGCGGAGTCGCGTACATCGAAGCGTTCACGACCGAAGACGATATGGCGGGCGATCATGGAGGCTGGCACGAGCGTAGCGCCGTCGAGTATCGCGAGTTGTTTGCGACCGCCGGATTGACGCAGTGTGGCCCACATTGCTACGCCGATCTCGACGATATGGATTATCTCATTACGTTCGAGCGTTTTTGAAGGGGTTGCGCGCCCAGGACGGCGAAGCTCATCCGCGCGCGGCGGCATCGAACCTGCTTTTCATTCGTGTATTCGACGACGAAATGACAGGAGGTTCAAATGACAAGACTTTCAGCTATTCTCATGCTTGCGGCCGCCACGACGTTCGGCGGCGCTTGTGGCCGGTATAACCAGAACGCGGCGGCGGGCGACGTCATCAGCCCCACGGACGCGAAGCAAACGGTGGTGCTCCACGTCGACAATCAAAATTCCCAGTCGATGGAGCTCCGCACGATTCTGGACGGCAAATCGTTGTTCGTAGGCTCGGTGGGGGGAAACGACTCGACGAGCCTGCTGCTCGACGCCACGATGTTCCCCGCCGGCAACCTGTTCGTGATGGCGCTGCCCGCCGACGGTCACGGTCGCGCCGTAAGCGGACCGCTGGCGGCCGGCAAGGGCGATCGCATCAACTTTCTCGTGATGCCGGCGCTCGATCAGAGTCACGCAATTGTAGTTCGCTGATTCTCGACCGCAGGAAACGGCGCTCGGGCTCTAATGTTGCGAGCTCGAGCGCCTTCCTGTATTCGGCGAGTGCAAGGGTTCTCCGGTCGAGTCGCCGCAGCAAATCGGCACGAACCGCATAGAGCAGGTGATAGCTCCGGAGCTCTCCGCGCGCCGCGACGGAATCCGCCAACAGCAGACCTGCCGCAGGACCGTCCACCATCGCGACCGCCACCGCGTGATTCAACTCGACCACCGCGCTCGGCGCGCGTTCGACCAGAAGCGAGTACAGCGCGGCGATCTGTCGCCAGTCCGTATTCGCTGCGGACGCCGCCTTCGCGTGTAGAGCCGCGATCGCAGCCTGGATAGAGTAGGCGCCGGTTGGGCCTTGTCGAAGCGCCGCCTCCACGAGCGAAAGCCCTTCGGCAATCTGCGCCGCATCCCAGCGCGAACGGTCTTGCTCTTCGAGCAGAATGAGCTCGCCGCTGTCGGTCGTTCGCGTGCCGCGACGCGCGTCGTGCAGCAGCATGAGCGCGAGCAATCCTTTGGCGTCGCCGGCGGCGGGCATGAGCTCCACGATCAATCGCCCGAGGCGAATCGCTTCGCCGCACAGATCAACTCGAACGACTTCATCACCGGCGGACGCCGCGTAGCCCTCGGTGAACACCAGGTAGACAACCGCCAGCACCGCGTCGAGCCGCGGCGCGAGATCGTTCGTCGCCGGCACGCGATATGGAATTCCGGCGTCGCGAATTTTCCCCGTTGCGCGCACGAGACGTTGCGCCATCGTTGGAACGGGAATGAGAAACGCGCGCGCGATCTCGTCGGTTGTCAGCCCGCACACTGTTCGGAGCGTCAGCGCGACCTGCGCCTCGCGCGCGATCGCGGGGTGACAACACGTGAAGATTAGTCGAAGGCGATCGTCGCCGACGCCGCTCTCGTCGTCGAACGAACTGTCCGCGCGCTCCGGCGCCTGCGCGTCCACTGCGCGCCCGTCGAGGTCGGACGTAAAGCGCGCGTCGCGTCGAATGCGGTCGATTGCCCGAAAGCGCGCGGTGCTGACCAGCCACGCGAAGGGCTTTGCCGGAAGTCCGTTGTGCTCCCACTGCTCCACCGCCACCGCGAACGCGTCCTGCAGCGCCTCCTCGGCCGTATCGAAGTCGCCGAGGAGGCGGATGAGCGTCGCGAGAACGCGTGGGGATTCGTCGCGGTAGAGGCGAGCAATCGTCTCCCGCGGGCTCACGACGCTCATAAGATCACGCCGAAGGCATCGACCACACCGGGCGGATTTCGATCGAGCCCCACTTGGCGCCTGGAATTCTGGCGGCGAGATCCGTGGCTTCGTCGAGATCCTTTGCATCGACGAGATAGTAGCCGCCGAGCTGCTCGCGGGTTTCGGCGAACGGGCCGTCGGTGAGTTGGCGCTTTCCGTCGCGGACCTTCACCGTCGTCGCGGTCTTGGTCGGCTGAAGCGCGTTTCCGCCTTTGTAGTGCCCGCTTTTGGCGATGTCATCCGTGTACACGCGGTACTCGGTCATCATCGCCTCGCCGGCCGCTTTGTTCATCTCGGCGCTGTTTTGCTCGTTGCCGTAGATCAGTAGCAGATATTGCATTTGTGGTCTCCTGTGACGTGGGTAAATCTTGGGGAAGTTGCCTACGTGCCGACAGGAGTTGGTCGAACGGACTGCGACAGAATCGACATCGCCAGATAACATATTGCCTAGGAAGGACTTGCCGAGGAGATTTCGTCCTCAGAACCCCTTTGCGCGCGAGGGGTAGAAGGACCGCCCGCCACTTCATAGTTTGCGGACGGCTCATCCCCACATTGCGGTACTTTCCATGATGCGACTAGCCCGCCCTCGTCTTTCTTCCATCCGACACGCTACGGTGCGTTCCGCGATCGTTGCCGCCGCGTCTGCGCTGGTCGGCGCGGCTTCGTTGCGCGCGCAGGCCCCGCAGCTTAAGCCCGCGTCGCCGGCCTTCATGCTGCTTGTCGGCACGGTGATGGACAGCATTCACAACGTGCCGTTGGCGAAAGCCACCGTGTCGGTCGTCGGAACGAACCGATCCACGGTGACTAACGCGGACGGTGAGTACAAGCTCGACAGCATTCCGCCCGGCACGCGCCGAGTGGTGGTGACGCATCCGTTGCTTGATACGATCGGACGCAAGATCATCACGCAGGAGCTTCCGTTCGCCGCGGGCGAGGCGCACAGCCTCGATCTCTACACGCCCTCGGGCGAGGAGATGGCAGCGTCCACGTGCAACAAGATCATGCGTTCGACACGGGGACCTGCGGTGATGCTCGGGTTCGTAAAGGACCCGGACACCGGCGCGCCGGTGGTGGGTGCCAAGGTATCGTTGGTCTATTACGAAACTGATATTGTAGGACGCAAACAGCTTCGCGCGCCCGGCCCGGTCACCGATTCGACCGGCCGGTATTCGATCTGCGGACTGCCGCCCGACATGTCCGGCAAGGTGCAGGTGTTTCGCAACGGCGTCAGCTCCGGCGAAGTCCCGGTCGAAGTGAAGAACATGGTCGCGGTTCGCGGCTTCACCGTGGCGGGAACCCAGGTGGTCGCCGAAGTGAAAGGCGACAGCGGCAAGATCAAGAGGGTGGCAAAAGGTACGGCGCGCGTCAGCGGAATCGTCGTCGACAAGCAGGGCAAGCCCCTCGTTGGCGCTCGCGTCGCGCTGCAGGGCGGCGGCATACCTGCCATCACCGGCAGCGGCGGCGTTTTCGTTCTCGACAGCCTGCCGTCGGGCACCCAGGCGCTCGAAGTGCGCAAGCTCGGGTATGCGGCGGCGGACGTTCCGGTCGAGTTGTCGGCCGCGGCGCCTGCGCGAAAGAACATCACGCTCGACGACTTCGTGCCCACGCTCGCGGTCATGCGCGTGGAAGCGCAAAAAGACAAGGCACTCTCCGACGTCGGGTATCTGAGCCGCAAGCAAACCGGCCTCGGCTTCTTCATGGATGGTAATCAGATCAACCACGCGTCATCCGAGTTCAGCGAGGTGATGCGCATGGCCCCGGGCTTGCGAGTCCAGCCATCTGGCGACGGTCGCACCAACGTGATCACCGACTCTCGCAGCTCGTCAACCGGTTGCGTGAACATCTACGTCGACGGATCGCCATGGCAGAGCATGACACCGGGAGACATCGACGGATTCATTCGGCCGGACGAAATGGTCGCCGTCGAGGTCTACCATGGCTCGAACACTCCGCCACAGTACACCACACCGGGGCAGAGCAGTTGTGCGGCGATTGTGGTATGGACCGTCGCGCGCATCCATCCGGACAACAAGTCGAAGAAGCCGTAGTCCATCATGTTTCGCGCCGTACGAGTTTTCTCACGGACCGAAATGATGACGCAGTGCGACGAGTGCGGCTTGAACTTCGATCTCGTGGCGGGAGGCGTTTGCGCGCAGTGCAAGCGCCTTTTGTGCTCGCGACACCTGCATGGGTCGTTCATTCGCCGTTTGATGGGCGACTTCGGGTCCGCACCCGTGTGCGTGACCTGTCGCTCGGAGAACGTGTAAGCGCACGCATCGCGCGGCGCCGCGCCTCGAGGGACTGAGGCGGTGGATGGCGTCGACAGTGTTCCGGTAGTCGCGCCCAGCTTTATGAATTCATGGCGACGCGAACGGTGGCTCGTCATACTCGGCGCATGGATTCTGTCGTTCGGCGTCGGGGTCGCGAGCGCGGAGATCGTCAAATCGTTCGGCGATTGGAATCACGGCTTCGCGTGGGAGCGCGCGATGCTGACGAGCATTCACACGCCGCTGCCGCGCGTCATCGACGCCCTAATGCTCGTGTTTCCGTGGTTCGGCACGAACATCTCGCTCATCCCCGCCGTGGCTGGACAGTGCTGGTGGCTGTGGGTGAAGCGAGGCGCGCGTCATGACGCAATTCGGCTCGCGGCAGTGCAACTCGGCAGCTATCTGTTGAATCCGTCGTTGAAAGCACTCTTCAATCGCGACCGCCCCGACCTGTTTCCCCGCCGCGGTTGGTACGGATGGAGCTCGTATCCGAGTGGCCACGCGATCGCGAGCGTGTCCGTGCTAATCACTCTGGCAATCATCATCCAGCGTGTCACCGGCCGTCGCTGGGGCTATTACACATTCATTCCCATCATGCTCGCGAGCTTGTATTCGCGCATGTACCTCGGCGTCCATTGGCCGACGGATGTGTTTTCAGGCGTGCTTGTCGGGGCGGTGTGGCTCGGGACAACGATGTACGCCTTTCGGGATAGCCACACCGTTTAGCCGTTCTCTGCCGCTCCCATCACCGTTCGCAGTTTGGCTTCGTCAGCGTTTCCGCCGCTGACGATCGCCGCCACGCGTTCGCCGCTGCGGAGCGGAATCGCGCCGGAGAGAATCGCCGCGGTTGCCGTAGCGCCTGCCGGCTCCGCAAGCAACTTTGCGCTGAACAGCAGGTCGAGCGTCGCGGTTCGAATCGCTTCGTCATCGATCAGCACGACGTCATCGACGTAGCGGCGCACGATGTCGTAGTTGATGTTGCCTGCCATGGGCGCGGCGAGACCGTCGGCAATTGTGTTGACCGACTCGAGCTGAATCGCGTGACCCTCGTCGAGGCTACGCCGCATCGCGGCCGCGCCCGTCGGCTCGACGCCGTAGACGCGAATCTTCGGGTTCGTTTCTTTGAGCGCGACGAGTTGCCCGGAAATCAGCCCGCCTCCGCCGATCGGCACCACGACAACGTCGAGATCCGGGGCTTGTTCCATGAGCTCGAGAGACACCGTGCCCGCGCCGGCGACGACCTCCTCGTCATCGAACGGATGCACGAACGTGAGTCCGCGCTCCGCTTCGATCTCGCGCGCGCGATGCAACGCTTCGAGTCCATTCGCGCCGTGTTGCACGACCTCCGCTCCGTACCCGCGACTCGCCGCGACTTTGCCCGCGACCGCCACGTTCGACATCACGACGACGGCGTGCACACCGGCCGCTCGCGCCGCCCAGGCGAGCGCTTGCGCATGATTGCCGGCAGAAAATGTGATGACACCCGCGGCGCGCTCGCGATCGTCCAACTGAATCAGCCGGTTGAGCACGCCGCGCACTTTGAATGATCCCGTCTTTTGAAGATTCTCACACTTGAGAAACAGCGATACGCCGACGCGGTCGCCGAGCCGGGTTGCGCTGAGCGTTGGCGTGATGCGAACGCGTCCAGCGATGCGCTCGCGTGCGGCGTGAATGTCGGAGAGGCGGAGCATGTCGGCGGCAGAACAGTTGATGGCGAGTGGCAAGTAGCGAATGGCGGTCGGCTATTCGCGAGTAACTATTTGCGATGTTTGCTGATGAATAGCGCATGTCGAACAACAAATGGTGCTTCCTGCTAGCGACTGCGTCCGGAAGCTACGGGCAGTTTACGCCGCGTCGATCTGTCGCGGTCCATCAGTAACGCGGAACGCGCAAACGCTCGACGCAACAACGCACACCGCGCGAGCCACTCGCCTAGAAGAGCAAAAACCCGAGGCGTCCATCCCAGCAGGAACTTAGACGGCATCCGGCATCGCGACGCGGATTGTCACTCGGCCCGAGGGAAATCTTGGAAGGATGGAATCGAGAATTGACTCTCTGGATAGTTCGACCGACGCCGTGCGAGCCATAGTCACGGAAGCAAGCGAGCCCGAAAAGGCGCGAAAATCGGATGCTTGGAGCTGCCGTCGTTCGCGGGTATTGGCCATCCGCCTTCGCGCAGAACTACATTCGACGACACCCATTCCACCCACGCCTGCGTGCTCAAACGGTCCGACTTCACGATCTTCGGCGTTACCATCGGCGCAGTCGCCCTGTGCGCGGTGTTGAAGTTCACCGGCGGCAGCGACGTCCTGCTTTTCGTGTGCGCCGCTGGCGCGCTCTCGCTGCTCGCGATGAACGTGTCGAACGGCACCGAACAGATCGGCGAACACCTCTCCCCCGCGGCAACCGGCTTGCTGCAATCCGCACTCGGCAATCTCCCCGAGCTTCTCGTCTGCGCGTTCGCGCTACGCGCGGGGCTCGTGCAAGTCGTGCAGGCGGCGCTCGTCGGATCCATTCTCGCCAATTCGCTGCTCGTCCTCGGTCTCGCGATCTTCGTGGGCGGAATCAAGCACGGCCGAATGCATTTCGACGCCGAGTCGCCGCGCATGATTGCGTCGATGATGATGGTTGCGGTTGCGGCACTCGCGT
>JBDTAE010000204.1:0-3805 GCA_039924785.1 Gemmatimonadaceae bacterium
ATAGGCATTTTCTAAATATCCCGGCGGGAGAATCAACTGGCCGCCGACGCTCGGACACGTTTCCGCGATGAACCCACCGAGTGAGCGACCTCCGTTTGCGATGCGGTCAACGATCGCCGACACGCCCGCCGCGTACTTCTCGCCCGCCGCCGAATCGTCCGCTCGGTATTGACCGCGATAAACGTCGGGCAGCGGCGCGACATGCACCCAGTCCGGCGCGCCGCCGCCGCCGGGACCAGCGTGCTTGTAGGGGCTGAGGTCGATGAGAGAGGTCGTAATGCCGTGATAGGCCGCGTCGAGCACGATCATATCACGCGCGCCCGTGTGCGCGCGCGTAAGTCGCAATGCAAGCTCGTTCGCCTCACTCGCCGAGTTGACGAAGTAGCAGACGTTTAGCGACGATGGCAACGTCGCGAGCAAGCGCTCCGCATACTCGGACAGCAGGTCGTTCAGATAACGCGTGTTGGTGCTCAACACCTGCATCTGCCGATGCGCTGCCTCAACGACGCGCGGGTGACAGTGGCCAACGTGCGGCACGTTGTTGTACGCGTCGATGTACCGGCGTCCCTCGTCGTCGTAGAGATATTGCTTCCACCCGCGCACGACTTTCACCGGCTCGCGGTACGCGACGCTCAGATTCCCGCCGATCACCGCCTTGCGCGCCGCGAGCGTTTCCGTCGCAGTCGGTTCGCTCGCGGGAAAGCGATCGCCCGGCACTCGCGCAATCAGATTCGGATCGGGACACACCGCGCACCACAGCTCGCGCTGCGACGGTCGCGCGACGCCCGGAAAATCCGTCGCGAGACCGAGATCGTCGATGATGATTTGCAGATGCAGATGCGGAGTCCATCCGCCATTCACCGACGCGTGGCCGAGTGTGGCAATCTGCTGTCCGGCCTTTACCGTCTGTCCGATCACCAGTCCAGACAGCGACTCGCGGCTGAGATGCGCGTATAGCGTGAAGAACGGGATGCCGCTTTCGGTCGTGTGCCGCAGCACGATCACCGGCCCGTAGTCCTGAAACGACGCGTTGTCGGCGAATGCGTACACCGTGCCGTCGAGTGGCGCGAAGCAGGCCGTGCCCGCGACAGCGAACAGGTCGAGCCCAATGTGAATCGTGCGATATTCGTCGGCTGGCCTTGGTCCCGTTGCAAATGCCGGCGAGACGTAGAGCAGGCGCGCCTCATCGTAGCGACCGATCGCGAGCTCGACGCCGGCCTCCGTCATCACCGCGAAAATTCGCGTCGTCAACGGCGGCTCATCGTTCTGCGACGCATCACCGTCGAGCAATGGGCTCGCGATGCTCAGATCGAGCACGATGGTCGGGGCAGTCTGCGGATCAATCTCGAGGACCGGATGCGGCGTCGTGCGCTCGAGGTAGTCGACGACCCGTGCTCTCGTCGCCACGGCCGGAAAGCCCGCCGCCTCACGGAAAGCGCATTCCGCCAATCCGAACGGAATCGCCTCGAGCAGCGGCAGCGTCGTCGCAATCGCGGATTGGCTGACGCTCAAATACTCGTTGTCCGGCCGCTGGCGCGTCTGTTCCGCGGCGACGCACACGCTCATGCACAGCCTCAAGACGACGAGACCAAAGAGAGCGCCAATCTCCTGCTCGGTCGGTTGCACCCGCCCGCGATAGCCGCGAACCATCGCGCGCGCCACGCTGAGCGGATCGTCCGAACCAAGCATTGCGTAGGCAATCGCAATGGCCAGGTCGCCGATGCGAAAACTGTAAACGATGTCGCCGAAATCGACGATACCAGCGACAGTCTGATCTCGGCGTTCGACGTCGCCATCGAGTCCACCGACCAACATGTTATAGTCGTTGAGATCGTTGTGGACCGCCGCCGTTGGTAATCGTGGCAGCAGGCGCGCGGTGCATGCATCGAAACGCTCGATCAAAACGTCGAGCGAGCGACGAACAGCTTCGTCGCCAATCAACGACCGGTAGCGCTCCACAATCGAGCGCCCGTTGGCGAGATCCCAGTAGAAATCGCGATGAATCGCTGGTGCGTCAAACCCGCTGAGCGTCGCCGAGAGGGCGCCTGCTTGTTCGCCGAGGTCTTGCAGCAAATCCACCGAGCGATGCGCCACCATGGCAAGCGGCTTTCCCGGAATCCACGACACGGCCCACGCCAAATGCCGTTTGCCGTCGCTGCCGTCGACGGAGACAATCGATTCCGAAGTTGTCGTCGTCAAGACTTTCGGCGTCATCGAATAACGCTCCGCCACATGGCGCATCGCGGTCTGCTGCGCGCGGAGAAACTCCGGATCCTCGCCGGCGTTTGCGATCTTGAGGACGATCCGCCGCGTCGGCGATTCGATGAGAAAGTTTTGATCCCGTTCGCTCGTCAGCTCGCGCGCGCGGCCCTCGACGCCGAAGTGCCGGCGAGCCAACTCTTCGGCGGCTTGAAGATCGAAGTGCGGCGATTGATCGAGCATGGCGAGAGAAGTTAGCGACGAGACCGTGCTTCGTCCCGCGGGCCGCTACTTCTTTTCTCCGCGAACCTCACGCGGCACCTGTCCCTCGCGCACCGCTTTCCAGCCGTCGTCGCGCCGCACCACCTGATACGCGCGCTCGAAGCGCAGCGTCTCCGAAATGCCGGAGCTCGGTGTGTCGTACTTTTGCGCGTAGAGATAGACCTGCGTCGAATCGACGCCCAGCGAGAACACCGGAGAAAACCGGAGAACGTATCCTGGCAGCGACGATTTGCACTGCGCCGTGCCGCGGATGCCTTGCAGCGGCGGCTCGCACGTCCCTTTTACGGCGCCGCGACGCCGAAGCTCGGCGACGACGGCGTCGGTCAAACTTCCGCTCGGGGAAAGGCCTTTCGCTTGTGGCAACAGGCGCGCATCGACCATCAACGAGAGCGCCGGGTTATCGACGTCGAACGCCGCGCGCGCCGCGGCCTCATACACGTGCGCTTGTTCCGCAGGCGACAGCGGGGCGACAGTCATGCCGCGTCCGCGCACGGTGCTCGAGTCGTCAGCCGTACATGCCGCGAGCACCAGCAGCGCGGCGAGCCATCGCCTCATGCGCGCTTGCGCCAGAATTGATACACCACGATTCCGATGCCGAGAATTAAAACGCCGACGCCGGCGTTCTGCGGATATTGCACGATCGTCGTCAGCGACACAGCCCAGCACGCGGCGACGAACACGATCGTCGTGATCGGATGCAGCGGCACTCGAACGTGATTGCTCTCCGGCTCTTCCGACGCACGCTGTCGTGCCCGGAACACGAGCAGCGATGCGCCGGTGAGCCCGAAGAACAACACGTCGATCGATACAACATAGTTGAGAATTTGGTCGTATTTGCCTGTGAGCGCGATCACCGCCGCCCACACTCCCTGTAGCACAATCGCGACCACCGGCACGCGCGACCGCGGATTCAACGTGCCGACCTTCTCGAAGAATACTCCGTCGCGCGCCATCGCATAGTACACGCGCGGGGCCGTCAGCACACTCTGGCTCAGAAAGCCGACCGTCGAAACGGCAATGCCGAGCGCGATGAGTCGCCCGCCACGATCGCCGAGGGCGCGTCGCATCACTTCGGACGCAGGCGTCGACGTCGCCGCCAGACCGTCTACGCCGAGCACACGAACGCACACGTAGGTGACGGCGAGATAGAGAATGATCACGCCGATGACGCCGATCAATAACCCGCGCGGAAGGTCGCGCTGCGGATCCTTCATCTCGCCGCTCACGAAGCTCGCGGTCTGCCACCCTCCGTACGCGAACAGCACCGGGACCATCGCCGTCGCGAGTCCGATCATGCCGCCTGACGCGAGCGGCGGCGATCCCG
>JBDTAE010000205.1:0-8552 GCA_039924785.1 Gemmatimonadaceae bacterium
CTCATGGGCGGAGAATGGTCGTCTTCGCCCATGAGTAACTTCTTACGGATGACTGCTGCCGACTCGTTGGTTCGCTCGAAACTCCGAATTCTTCTTCAATGCCTTTGGACTCAGCGACGCGGACAAACTCGAGTCTGAGTACTTAGTACTGAGTACTACAGCTGCCCCACCAGCGGCCCCCACTTGTGGACGAGCGCCCGGTACTCGGGATCATCGTACCGCGACGGAAGGAACCACTTCGCGTAGTCCGGCAGCGCCTTCCCGGTCACATGGAGCGCGAGCAGCTCCGCCGTTCCGTGCGACGTCATCACACCCATCCCCGACAGCGCGCCGAGAACGAATGCCCCTTCGACCGGCAACGGCCCAACCAGTGGCCGATTCTCCGGTGTCTTGCAGTAGTAGCCACCGTCGACCACGCCGCGCGACGCCTGTCCCGCGTACTGCGACATTCCCGGGATCATCCGCGCGCACCCACGCAGCACGACCTCGCCGTAGTGCGGATTGAACGTTGGCGGCCACACGTAGTCACGCGCCTCGGTCTCGAACGTCCAAATGAGATAAACCTCATCGCCGTGTGACACGTCCACCGGCCGAATGTGGACGCCGCCCGGCAGCATCTCCGTCAGCCGACGCCCTTCCTCGGTTCGCAGCAACTCCGCGCGCTCGTCGTCGCTCCACTCGAGCTCCACCGGATCCATCCAGATGAGATACGGCGCGTCGCGACCAACCACTCGTCGTGAATCGCGAAACGTCATCTTGGCGTGTAGCTCGTGGACGACCGGCAACGTCAGGCCGAGTAGCTTCGCGACATTCGGGAGCGCGGGTCCCGCTGCGATCACGAACTTGTCCGTCGCGATCGTGTCGCCCGACGCGAGATGCACCTCTCGCACGCGTCCACCCTCGGCGCGAACGCCATCGACGCGATCGCGCACGAAGCTCGCGCCCGCCGCCAACGCGCGCTTGAGCATCCAGCCACCAAACGCCACCGCATTGAGCCAGCCGGCGCGGCGCACGTGCAGCGCGCCCACGGTCTCCTCCGCCAGGTACGGAAACGCTCGCCGAACCTCGTCGCCAAGGAGCAGATCCGCTCCGTCCGGCTGATCGGCGAACCCCTCCCGCGGCGGCGCGGCGTACGATGACGCGCCACTGTGCGTTCGAATCATTCCCATTCCGAACGCTGAGACCTGGGCTGCCGTCGCCTCGAGTCTCGCCAGCTGCGCCTCTTCGGCGGTGGCGAAGAGATATCCGTGCCTGCTCAGGCGAAATTGGTTTTCGCTCTCGAGCGCGCTCTCTTCAATGAGATCGATGCTGCGCGACACGAGCCGCAGCATGGTGTCGTCGGGGCCGGGCCACCAGTTGCGATACGCTTGCGTGCCTTTGTCGCTCGTGAGCGTCATCGGCTCGCGTTCGTCGACCAGCACGACTCGCTTGACGCCGTGGCGGACGGCAAGGTGATACGCCGCCGCAATGCCGGCGATGCCCGCGCCGCAGACGACGACATCGGCCGACGCGTGCGTCATGAAACCATCATGAAAGAAGTATCATTTGTTCCAGAGGCGAAAGCCGCCCTTGAACGCGTTGGCATTCGCGCCGAGGCGTGCGCCCTTCGGCATCTTGTGGAGGTGCCGGGCGTTACCGCCGCCGAGGACGACGTAATCGACGACGAGCGCTTGCATGAACAGCGCGGTCACTTCCGCGACGTGACGGCGCCAATCACGCTTGCCCAACTCGTTGTAGCCGGCCTCGCCCAGGTAGTCCTCGTAGGTCTCGCCGTGGTGGTAGGGAAGATGCGCGAGCTCGAGCGGGATGAGGTTCCCGTCGCGCACCATCGCCGATCCGAGCCCGGTGCCGAGGCCAAGGAAGAGCATGCTCCCGCCCTCGTAGCTTCCGAGCGCTTGCATTGCCGCATCGTTGATGACCTTTACAGGACGCTCAAACGCTTTCTTGAAATCGAACCCGACCCAACCCTTGCCCAGGTTCCACGGGTCGCGAGTCGATTTGCCGTCCTTGACGGGCCCTGGATAGCCGATGGATACGGCGTCGTAGGTCCAGCCGGCCGTCTGTTCGTGGACGGCGTTCACCATCGCGCGCGGCGTCATCGTTGGGCCGGACGGAATCTTGATCGGCAAACGGCGACCGGTCGCCAGCACTTTGACGTGCGTTCCGCCAACGTCGACAACAAGAATCTTCATTCGTGATCACCCTGCGCGTGAATGGGAGTGGTCTGCGTGAGTGTAAACATTGCCGGCGTTCGCGGGAAGTGGCTGCACGGTCGCGAGAGGATTTTTCACGAACCCGGCGTTCACGCTATTGCCGCGACGACTCCCTCAGCCGCGAATGGGGCCGAGGGTCGCGATCGTCGCCTCCCGGCGCGAGCGGCTCACCGGTACCCTGGTGCCGTCGGCCAACACCAAGAAGACCTGGTCGGTCTCCGTCCGCTCGACGCCGCGAACCGCGGACGTCCGCACGATCGCCGAGCGGTGCACGCGAAGAAATTCGCGCGGGTCGAGCCGCGTCTCGATTTCCTGAAGCGAGCCGCGCATGGTGTAGCGCGATCCGGTCGACCACACGCGGATGTGGTACCCATCGGCTTGAAACAACGTGACGTCGGTCAACGGAACGACGACGCTCTTCGAGCCGACGGATACGAGCAGTCGCGTAGCGTAAGCCGTGCTCTGGGACACCGTTGCGGGCGATGCAATCGCCTCGGGCGACGACCGATCGCCGAGCGCCGCGAGCAACTGTTCGTGCGCGACCGAGACACGCCGGTCGCGGATTCGCAGCGCCGCTCGATCGACGGCCTCGGAGAGTCGCGCCTTCGTGAACGGCTTCACCACGTAGTCGACCGCCGCGATCTCGAAGGCCTTCAGCGCAAAATCGTCGAACGCCGTCACGAAGACGACTGCGGGCATGTTGCGCGCTCCGACCTCGCGCACGACGCCAAATCCGTCGAGGCCGGGCATCTGCACGTCGAGCAAGACGAGGTCAGGCTTTTCTCGGGCGATTGCTTCGACGGCTTCGACCCCATTTTGACACTCGCCGACGATGTCGATGTCGCCGCGTTCGCCGAGCAGGCGACGCAGTCCGCGCCGCGCGACGGGCTCGTCGTCCACGATCAACGCTCGAACGCGCATGAGTGTTGTCATATGAGTGCCGCGTCGACGATGGAGTCGTTCCATGCGCGGTACGGAACCCGCACCTCCGCGCGGGTTCCGCCGTGCGTTCCACGCGTCAGGCGCAGAGTGCCCGCATTCGGGTAGAGGCGCTCCAGACGCGCTTTCGTGTTCGCGAGACCGACGCCGCCGCTCGCGGGACGGGTCAGTGCGCGATCCAGCTCGTCGTCGGAACGAGCATCGCCGTTGTCCGCGACCCAGACGAGCAGTGAGCCGCCGTCGCGCTTCGTTCCGACCTCGATCACCGCGGGGCCTGGTTGTGTTGCGACACCGTGTCGCAACGCGTTCTCAATGAGGGGCTGGAGAAGGAGGACGGGGACCGCTGCATCGAGCAGGTCGTCGGCGACGCACCACTGCACCGAGAGTCGCTCGCCAAACCGGACCTGTTCGATCGCCAGATATGTGCGCGCCAGTGTGATTTCTTCGCCGAGCGCCGTTTCGTGCGCGCGCGCGCCGCGAAAGACCTGGCGAAGGACGTCGCCAAGTTGCGTGACGAGGTGTTCCGCGACGCTTGTCTCGCTCTCCCGAATGAGAATGGCGATGGTGTTGAGCGTATTGAACAGAAAGTGCGGATGCAGCTGGCTTCGCAACGCGTTCAACTCGGCGCGTGCGAGCTGTTCGCTCAACTCCGCGCGCTCGCGTTCGCGCTGGCGTTCGCGCTCTGTCGACTGCATCCACATCGCGACGCCGATCGTCGCCGCGTAGAGGAGAAACGTGCTCGGCATCCACGAAATTGCCGAGACGTACGTGAATGAGAGAAATGACATTGTCAGCGCCGCGGCGTCGAACGCGCGCGCGGTTGCCGCGTTCAACACGGCGTGCAGTGTGAGACAGACGAGCCATGCAAAGACGTGCGCGATGACGGGAATGACGGTTGGACGCGGCTGCAGGGGAAAGCGCCGCACGAGCTGGAAAATCAACGGCGTCAGCGCCGCCCACAGGTACCAGCTGGGCATCCCAACGAGCAGCACGTGCGCGAACGAAACGGGGCTTTGATCGAAAATTCCGGTTGCCCATCGCTGAAAGCAGGCGAGCAAGCCGGGCACCGTCCAAACCGCGATCAACACGAACGGATTGATCGCGATCGACTCGCTCGCCACGACTTCGCGTTCGGAATCCGTTCGTCGTGCGCTCGTCAAATGTCCCGTTCCACGTTGGCTTCACCCGCAATGACGGTCGGCATCAACGTTCGCCGCGCACGCGAATCAACGCAACCGTTTGGAGTTCCCGTGTGCGCCCGCGGACCACATCTTTCCGTCGCGCGACGATTCCTGTCGCCACGTATATGAGCCCGGCTTTGAGAAATCGTTTACGGTGCGATAGTACGTGCCGTCCGCGTTGGGCTCCTTGCCACCGTAGACCCACGTCGATCCGTCGATGCTCAGTGCGACGGGGCTCGCCGCTTCGCCGGGCCGCGATATCACGTAAAGCGCATAGCGCGACCCCGCCGGATCGAACGTGAAGAGATCGAGCGCGCGATGTTCGCCATCAGGCGTCGTCAGCCGTTGTTCGCACAGCACCGCGCCTCGCTCCGGAGTCCAAACACAGTTCGAAATGGCCGACGTCCCGTTCGTCGTGTCGCTCTGCCATACTCCAACGATGGCGGTGAGCGCCTCCGGGCCGCGCATTCCCTGCGGGCTCGCGGCGCTGCTGCACGCGGCAGCGAACATCGCGGCTATCGCGACGACGGCCGCGAGCCTTGGCTTTGGTGCACCGTGCATGGAGTCCTCCCGGGAGATCGTCAATCGAGACGTTTCCGACGATCGCGCTCGGGTCCGGTTGGGTAGAAGGTGCCATGCTCCGAACAGCGCCACACGCGCTGTGAACTGCGGGCGATGGCGGTGAGCGGCGCGATTGTCACGGTCGCGGACGAGTTCTTCCTGCGCGACGGGGTCGGCGCGAAGTTTCAGGTTCGATTCGACCTCCGCCCCTTTTCCGCGAGCACATGCGTTTGAGTCAATGGTCGTTACGTGAACCAGCGGGGCGCGCGGCACGTGCTGCCGCGTTGGAGTTGCTCGCGAAGGTTCGCGCGAATCGCGAACGACTCGACGACTCAAAGGACGTCGAGGCGCTTCACGATTTTCGCGTTTCGGTACGACGACTGCGAAGTTGGTTGCGCGCGTTCGACGATGCGTTCGACGATACGTTGTCGCGGAAAACGACGCGTCGCTTGCATCGCATTGCCCAAGCCACCAGCGCGAGCCGCGATCTCGAAGTGCACCTCGCGTGGGCGGAAGAACGTCGTCGCACCCTGCGTGGCGAGCTTCGTCGTGGAGCGGATTGGTTGATCGCCCATCTCGCGAAACGAAAGGCCGAGCGCGACCTCGATCTCCGGCACACGGTCGACGCGGAGTTCGACAAGGCAGTTCGGCGCACCGAGCACGCGATGTCGCGGTACACCGCGAGCGTCGTTGATCCAGAGACTCCGTTCGCCGCGGTCGCGGCGCGGCTCATTCGACGGCATTCGTCGTCGCTCGCGAAGGCGCTGCGGTCGGTATCGAGCATGGCGGATCGCGCCGAGGCGCACGAAGCGCGCATTGCCGCCAAGCGGCTGCGATATCTGCTCGATCCGCTCATTCTCGCGCTCCCCGACGCCGAGTCGATCGTCGACGGCCTTGGCGAGATGCAGGACCGGCTTGGCGAGTTGCACGACGCGCAATTGTTCGGCAGCGAAATCGCGACGATCGTCGCCGAGCGACTGGCGGATCGCGTGAAGGATCGGCCACTGACCGGAGAGTCCCCGCCCACTCCCGCCGAAGCGCTCCTCGCGAAGGAACACAACGATCCCGTCCCCGGGCTGCTCGCGTTTGCGCGACGGTTGCGCAGGGCGGAGGAGGCAGCGTTTGCCACTGTTAAAGAATCCTGGTTGAACGACCGCGCCACCGAAATGTTCTCGCGAGTATCCGACATCGCCGCTGCGCTCGACGGGATTGGTAAGCGCGGACGAGAGATTACACGCACGTTCTTGCTCCGCGCGTTGCCCGAGAGTCTGCCCGAGGCGGTGATCACAGTCGAGCGCGAGCTCGGATTTATCCCCGGCGATCTCATCGACGAGCGCGTCGGCCGTGAAAGCATCGACGGTGTGAGCCGTCACTTCAGAATTGTGAAATCGCCGTCGCGCACGGATGGGGTGGAGGTCGAGGACGAGATTCCCGAAAAGACGTTTTCAGCGCTGTGGCCGCTCACAAAGGGCAAACGCATTCGTGCCAGCCTGATGCGGGTCGAGGCGAACGATCAGGCTTGGACTGTGTACCAGTTCACGGATCGTGAGCTCGTGCTCGCGACGATCGAGCTCGACGACGCCGATACGAGCCCGCAGCTTCCCGACTGGATTGAAGCAGCAGTCGTACAGGACGTGAGCGACGACGAATCGTACAAGGCACGCGCCCTGGGACGATGAAGAACGCCGGCGCGGCCCCCTCAATGAGAGGTTTATGAATAATTCCACGGTACCCGCCTCATCGATGCTATTTGTGGCCGTCGCGATTCTCGCGGCAGGGTGCGGGTCCGACTCGCCGTCGACGCCGACTTCACCGCAGCTAAATGTGTCCGCGGTGATCTCGCAGATGTCCGTCGGAAGCCTCGTCGGCATCCCCGGCGGCAGCGGCAGCCTCGGCGTTCCGTCAACGGCGACCGCGCCCGTCGTCACGGCGTCGACATGCACGTATTCGAGCGCAACGCAGGGGTTCGTATGCCCGTCGATCGCGAGCAGTGGCTTGACGTTCAGTGCGACCTACTGGCTGTATGACGCCGCCGGTCATTCGCAAACGCAGGCGAGTGCGTCGACGACTGCGTCGGTCAGGGCAGTGATCGACGCGTCGGGAACCGTGAGCGGCACGGCGGGCACCGTTTCTGGGTCGATGACGGTTGCGAACCACAGCGACCTGACGATGACCGGCCTGCTCGGGAATAATAGAACTCTCAATGGCGCGTCGACGGGTCACGACAGCCTCACCGCGACGGGCAATGGAGCGACGACCGTCGTGGTCGACCTCACGACGCTGGCGAACAACATCGTGATTCCAGCGACCGAGGGAGATGGATCATCGTGGCCGTTGTCAGGCACGCTCACGATCGATGCGAGAACGTCGACAAAGACCGGAGTGCTGCCGACGGTGTCAGCGAGCGCCCACGCCGTCGTCACCTTCAACGGCACGAGCATCGTGAACGTGTCGGGGACCGTCGCCGGATTGCCGACCACGTGCCGAATCGATCTGTCGGGGAAGACCGCGCCGGTTTGCATCTAGCCCGTGTTTCTCACAATGGTTCTCGGCGCGAACGTCGTCCCGGCAGCATGCGTCTGTCCGCCTATTCCACTCCATTCCGCGTTCGCCCTTTGGTGCCGCACACCGAGACGACGCCGCACCATCGGGAATTGTTTTTATCCGGGTGTTATTGACAGTCGATTAACACCCGGGTAAATATCGTGCAACTTCAACATGAGTTGTACGACAATGACAGACATCCTGACCGGTTCATACACCGCGTTCGAAGGCTTCACCCGCATCGCCAGCGGATCACTGGCCGAAGTCGCGTTGGCGGCAAAGCAGGCGCTCAATCGCCCAGCCACGGTTCCGGTGCTCATCTATGATGATGGCACCGGCCGGCCGGTCGACATCGACCCGACAGTCAGTGACGACGAGTTGATCGCGCGCCTTCCGTATTCGGGCGCGGTTGCCGGCATTCAGATATCGAGCAGCGTTTCGGAACCACGCGGACGCGGACGTCCGAAACTCGGCGTCGTTCCGCGCGAAGTCACGCTTCTTCCCCGCCATTGGGACTGGCTCAACGCGCAGCCTGGCGGCGCATCCGTCGCGATTCGCAAGCTCGTCGAAGACGCTCGAAAGACCAGTGGGCACGCCGATCGCCAGCGCGGCGCGCACGAGGCGGCATACCGGTTCATGTCGGCCGTCGCGGGAAATCTGCCGGGCTTCGAGGAGGCGACGCGAGCGCTGTTCGCGGATGACGACCGCCGCTTCGCCGAGCTCGTCGCCGAGTGGCCGGCCGACGTGCGCGACTACGCCGTGATGCTCGCGTTCACGGAACGCAACGATGAGGCGGTGCACTGAGCATTTCTTCACTGGCGTGGCGGCGTCCGTGGAAACTAATTTCGGCTCGGGCTCGGGCGAAAGGACATGCAGATTGGGCTCGACGCGCTTGAGAGAATGCTAACAGGCGGCTAGCCGAGCTCCTGCGCCCGGTTCGGACCGTATGCGCTGATCGTCAACGGCGAGATCGATTCGCCGAGGTGGAGCTGATATCTGCGTCTTCGGACGCCACCACTGGCAGACCGCGCGGTGTGCGTTGTTGCGTTGTGCGTTTACGCGTAACGCGTTGAGCTTGGACCCCGACAGATCATCGTGGCGTAAGCGCGCACTC
>JBDTAE010000206.1:0-20575 GCA_039924785.1 Gemmatimonadaceae bacterium
GACGAGCTCGTGTTCAAGTTCGCGTCGGACGTGAACGTCGATCAAACGACGGAAATCGCGCGCATGCAACAGATGTTGGCGTACCTCATGATCGCCGGACACGCCCCCTAAGGCGACTGAGAAAGGCATTCCCCACCAAGAGGATTCTTATATGCACCCACCCCGTTTCACATCGCTGTCAATTGCCGGCGCGCTCTTGCTCGCCACCGCGATCGCGCAGCCCGCGTCCGCACAAACCGACCCGCGCGTCGGCCTCAAAGCCGGACAGTTCGACGCCGGCGAAGCTGTTTGGAACTTGAAAGTTCTCTCAGAGACCAAACCGTCCGAAAAATTCCTCGGCAGCACCAATTCCGACATCGCCTTCAACGGCAAGTACGTCATTCAGGGCAGCTATAATGGCTACCAGATTTGGGACATCTCCGATCCGAGCCATCCGACGCTCAAGCTCGGCAATTACTGCCCGGCCTCGCAGAGCGACGTTTCGTCATACAAGAACCTCCTGTTCGTCTCCGCCGAGGGGAACACCGGTCGTATCGACTGCGGCGACCAAGGCGTGAAGGACACCGTCAGTACCGACCGCATTCGCGGCATTCGCATCTTCGACATCTCCGACATCACGCACCCGAAGAATGTCGCGAACGTGCAGACGTGCCGCGGGTCGCACACACACAGCGTGCTCGTCGATCCGAAGGACAAGGCAAACGTCTACGTGTACGTGTCCGGTTCTGCCGGCGTGCGTTCACCGAACGAGCTCGCGGGGTGCAACTCCGCGCAGCCGGAGCAGAATGCGAACTCGGCGCTCTTCCGCATCGAAGTAATCAAGGTTCCGCTCGCGCATCCCGAGAAGGCCGCGATCGTTTCGTCGCCGCGTATCTTCAACGACCTCGCGGCTCCATCGACGCACGGCGCCGCGCCCGACGACGCGGCTGCGCTCGCCGCCGCCAAAGCGCGTGGCGATTTCGTGGCCGATGTCATGGGCCAGCAGATGGTGCTGCCGCCGCAGTTCACCAAGCCGATGCTCGACAGCGTCGCGAAGGCGAACCATGGTGCACCGCCGGCGAACGCCGCCGACAGCGCCGCGCTTCGCGAGGCGATTCCGGCCATCATCGCCAAGATGATCGGCAATCCCGGACCGAAGCGCGGACCGACGCAGTGCCACGACATCACGCTCTATCCGGCGACCGGCTACGCGGGCGGTGCGTGCGAGGGGTATGGTCTCCTGTTGGACATTCGCGATCCGCAGCACCCAAAGCGGCTCGCCGCCGTCGCCGATTCAAACTTCTCATATTGGCACTCGGCCACGTTCAACAACGACGGCACCAAAGTACTGTTCTCCGACGAGTGGGGCGGCGGTGGAGCGCCCAAGTGCCGCGCGACCGACCCGAAGCAGTGGGGCGCCGACGCCATTTTCACCATCGAGAACAACAAGCTGAACTTCAAGAGCTACTACAAGCTGCCGGCTCCGCAGACGGCCGAGGAGAACTGCGTCGCGCACAACGGGTCGCTCATTCCGATTCCAGGCCGCGACGTGATGGTGCAGGCGTTCTATCAGGGCGGCATCACGGTCTTCGATTGGACGGACGCATCGAACGCGAAAGAAATCGCGTTCTTCGATCGTGGCCCGGTCGACTCGACCCGGATGGTGATGGGCGGCTCATGGTCTGTGTACTGGTACAATGGCGCACTCGTAAGCTCGGAGATCGCTCGCGGGCTCGACATCTTCGCACTCACGCCGAGTGAGTTCATCTCGCAGAATGAGATCGATGCGTCGAACACCGTGCACCTCGATTACCTCAACGTGCAGGGTCAGCCGAAGTTCGTTTGGCCGGCGACGTTCTCGCTCGCCAAGGCGTATGTCGATCAGCTCGAGCGCGCAGGAGCCGCGCCCGCCATGATCGCCGATACGCGCACGAAGTTGGCTTCGGCCGAAAAAGCGTCGGGTGCCGCTCGTCGCGATACGCTGACCAAGCTCGCCGCATCGGTCAGTGCCGGAGCGAATGGCCCGCAAGCCGCGAAGATGAAGATGCTCTCGTCGACGCTGCGCAGTCTCGCGAAATAATTCGCCAGTCCCGAGCGAAGAAATGCCGGGGAGTGCAGCTGCACTCCCCGGCATTTCCTTTTCGCCCAGGCCTCTTTTCTTTGGTGCGCTATTAAGATTTCCGCAATTCGAGCACGACGAGCATCGGCCAACCGATGTATTTCTCCGCGCGCGGGTATCGCGTAGCAAAATCGGCGTCGGGCGCTCGCTCGACGATTCCGTCGATCGTAAAGCCGCCGCCGAGCGCGCCCATCACGAAGTCGCCAATCTGGTGCGGAAAGCTCCCGGGCTGGATGACGCTGCCAGACTCCGGATCGGTGAAACGCGCCTGACTGCCGCGCAAGAACATCGCGGGATGCATCGCCGAGATTACGGCGCGTGCGCCAGGCCGCAGCACACGTTGCGCTTCGGCGAAGAACGGTTTCAAATCCCGCAGGTGTTCAAGCACCAGTCCACTCACGACGAGATCGAAGCGGCTCTCGGGAAAGGCCAGCGGGTCGTGGAGATCGTGTGAGTGAAAGCTCACTGAACCGTCGCGGGTTTTTCGGCGCGCCTCGGCCAGCATCCCTTCCGAAAAATCCACCGCCGTTACGTTCGCGCCGCAGCGCACGAGCCAGGCGGTGTGCCTGCCAGTGCCGCATCCTAGTTCCAGAACGTCGAGCCCAGAGACATCGGCGAGCGCGCGATGAACGACCGGCTCCTCGAGTCCCACGAGGGGATTGAGGTCGTGATCGTAGACGCTCGCCCACCGGTCGTACCCGTCGCGGATGCTCGGCGCAGTCTCAGTTCGTTTATCTTCGGCCATTACACATTCTATCGCCGGGGGGGTTGCTGAACTACCTCCTGCGCGACCGGCGGAAATCGACAACCACCTTCGACAAGCCGAAGAAACCTTGATTGCTCGGGAACTTCACGATGCCGATGCGGCTACAAGCAGCATGCATTCATTAAAGAGAATCGGCGCACGAGCACTCGCGAGCGCGGTCGCGCTTGCGATGCCTGCTGCCCTGGCGGCTCAGGGCTACCCCGCGAGCCAGCGTGGCAGCGTGACGCAGAACGTCGCGCTCACGGAAATCAGCGTCACCTATGGCCGGCCGGTGGCCCGAGGGCGCGTCCTGTGGGGCAAGCTCGTGCCGTGGGACACCGTGTGGCATCCGGGCGCGGACTCGGCGACGAGAATCACGTTCGATCACGACGTGATTCTCGAGGGTCAACCAGTGAAAGCCGGTCGCTACACGATGTGGTTGATCCCGCACGAGCACGGACCGTGGCAGTTCATTCTCAACAAGAAGGCCGATGCCTTCCACACTCCGTATCCCGGCGCGGCGCTCGACTATTTACGTGTCGACGTGACGCCGGAACCGGTGTCGCACATGGAATCGATGGCGATCTACTTTCCGATGGTGCTGCGCGACGAAGCGACAATGCGCATTCACTGGGGCGAGATCGCCGTTCCGATTCACATCAAAGCGCCCTACAAACCGGAGTGAACCGGCTCGAAGGTGTAACACCACGCCTCACCTTCGAGTACCACTTCGCCCGTTTGGCGTGTCACGCTGATCTTCAGTTGTGTCACCGGCTTCGATGCGTGGACACTCAACACCTCGGCCGACGCGGTGATCGTGTCGTCGATGTACACTGGCGCGGTGAATTTCCAGTTCTGACTCAGGAACACCGTGCCCGGCCCCGGCATGTCCATCGCGACGAGCGCGTGAAGCAGGCCGGTGGTGAGACCGCCCTGCACCACCAGCCTGCCGAATTTCGTGCCGGCGACAAACTTCTCGTCGAAGTGCAGCGGATTGTAGTCGCCTGTGAGCTCGGCAAACGTCTTCACACACGCTGCCGTGAGCGTCAGGCTGCGCTCGGTGCGTTGGCCGACTGAGGCATTCATTTCAGTTTTCTCAAGAACGGTCAAGGACTGGCATCTGGGCCACGAATTGTAGCGGCTCGGTTCGTGTGCAGCGGCTCACGAGCACTTGGGAGCCTGAATCGATTGCAGCGTCGCGGAGATTGGCGTCTTGCCCGCCGCAGTGAGTGTTTTGTTTAGCGCCGTGAGATCTGCGCCCCGCAACCGCTGCCATGTGGCGACTGATGCCTGCAGCTCCTTGCAGGTCGCCGCGAAGCCCGCGAGCATCGCCGGAGTCGGCGCAATGTCGCCGAGATCCTGGGCGTTCAGTTGGCCGACGAACGCGGCGTTCAATCCCAGGAAATTCGGCGCGGCGGGCCTGCCACCGAATCCGCGGCCGCCGCCGTCCAAGCCGGCGAGCGTGTCGAGCGACGCACCGAGCGCCGCCGCGGAAGCGTCGGTTGATGCGCCCGTCACCGCGCCGCGAAGCGACACCGCCAATTCATGCGCATCGTACGACGCCTTGATCCCCTCGTACATCTTCATCTGCAATGCATGCTGCGCGCGAATACCAGCGACCGATGCCGGCGCTCGCGGATCCGGCGTGACCATCACAGTTTGCGAGTAGCTGCGGCCATCCACGGTGAGCTTGATGGTGTACGTACCCGGCGGCACGAGCGGTCCTTCGGGCGACGGTGGCGTAAGACCAGGATTCGCGTTGATCTCGAATGAGTGCGCGAACGCCGGCGGGTTGTCGTACCGAAGATCCCAATGAATGCGGTTCGTGCCGGCATTCGCGGAGAGTGACATCGGCGGCTCGACCCAGAAGTTCGGGTGCGGCGGGCGAGCCGCCTCCGCGACCGGTGCACTTGGCGCGCTGGTCATGTGGCGCACGAGCGCGCCGGACGGGTCGAGCACGTCGATCGAGATCGGTGATGATGGCGCGGTGGCGAGCCAGTAGTCGATCGCGGTACCGGGCACCGGATTGAGGGCGTGTGGCACCTCCGGCGGAAACGGCGTGTCCGCCCCGACATTGCGACGCAGACGCGGCGTTTCGCCCGGCTTGAAGAGATGCGCGCGTTCCGTCGCGATCGACGGCGTCATTTGCCGAAGCATCGAGAAATCATCGAGCACAAAGAATCCGCGGCCGTATGTCGCGACCACGAGATCGTTGTCCTTGATCGTCATGTCGCGATACGACGTCGTCGGCAAATTCTGCATGAGCGTTTGCCAATGGTCGCCGTCGTCGAACGAGACGTACATATCGCTTTCCGTTCCGGCGAACAGCAATCCGGCCTTCTTCGTATCGTTGCGAACCACGCGCGCGAAACTTCCGCTCGGCTGATCGGTTGCGAGACCATCGACGATCTTCGTCCACGTCTTTCCGTAGTCGCGCGTGCGATAGACATACGGTGCGTAATCGCCGACCCGGTGCAGGTCGATCACCGCATACGCCTCGGCCGGATTGAAATGCGACGGTTCGACGGCGAGCACTTCGCCGCGAGCGATGTTGGAAATGCCCGAGATCGATGCGTCGTCCCAGGTCTTGCCGCTGTTCTTCGTGACCTTGATCAGGCCATTGCTCGTCCCAACCCAGATCGTTCCCGACGCTGCCGAGGAAGCGCCGATGGACTCGATCGCGCCGCCGGGCGCCGCCGGTGCGCCAGGAGCAGGTGGCGGCGCGTCCGCGCGGACGCCCAAGTCGGGACTCATTGCGGTCCAGTGCACGCCGCCGTCGACCGTCGACCAGACCGATTGAAAGCCGGCGATGAGCATATGCTTATTCCACGGCGCAAAAATAATCGGCTGTGAGAACGCCGTGCGCAGCTTGCGCGACGGATCGCTCGCGGGACTGACGTTGATCCACTCCTCAGTCGGATAGGAGATTCTCACGATGCCCGAGCCGCTGGCGTAGACCGTGTTGACGTCGAGCGGATCGGGTACGATGGTGCCCCATTCCCAACCGGACACCGGGTTCCAATCGAGCGGAGTGATCGCGCCCAGGTTGCCCCGCACGCGCGTGCGAATCGCGCCAGCGTCCTGTTGCGTGCCGTACACCCAGTACGGGAACGAGTTGTCGACGGACAGGTGGTAGACCTGTTCCGTTGCCTGATTGTACCACGAGCTCCACGTCAGTCCGCCGTCGAGCGTCACGACCGCCCCCTGGTCATAACCGAGGAGGATTCTCTTACCGTTGGTCGGGTCGATCCACATCTGTTGTGCGTCGTCGCCGCCGGGTGCGCCACGAAACCCCGTGAAGGTGTTGCCTCCGTCGGTCGATTTGTAGCTGGCCGTGCTCAGTGTGTAGACGATGTCGGGATTCTGCGGGTCGACATATACGCCGCTGTTGTATCCACCCTGCCCGTTTCGAATTCTCGTATCATCCGCATCCATTTGATGCCACGTCGTGCCGCCGTCGTCGGAGCGATAGAACCCCTGATTGGCCGTCAGAAACACGCGCTGCGCGTTCGTGTTCATCGCCACGGCAATCGTCGTTCGGCTGTTGAGACGCGGAAGACCGGTGGCTCCCATGTCTTTCCAGGTGATGCCGCCGTCGGTCGACTTGTAGATCGCCGCCGTTGCCGGCGGCGGTCCCGAAGGCGGGGTCGGACGCGGAGCGCCCACTGGCCCCGGTGGCGGTTGATAGTGGAGAACAGTCGTCGCGAAGATCACGTTCGGCGCGTCGTTCGCGCGCGCGAGCTTTTGCAGACCGGTGCTGTCGTTCACGAAGAGCGTTTGCGTCCACGTTGCGCCGCCATCGGTGCTTCGGAACACGCCGCGCGACTTCGATTTCACGTGCACATCGCCCTGTGCCGCCACCAGCACGATGTTCGGATCCTTCAGATCGACCATCATCGACGGGATCTGCTTCGTCGCGTCGAGTCCAATATGTCGCCACGTCTTGCCCGCGTCGGTGGATTTATAGACGCCGTTGCCCTCGTTGATCGCGCCGCCGGTAATCATGTCCCCGGTGCCTGCGTAGATCACGTTCGGATCGGACGGCGCAACCTCGATCGCTCCGATCGACGAAACCTCTTTGATCGAGTCGAAGATCGGGTACCACGTTTCGCCGGCACTCGTCGTCTTCCAAACGCCGGCCGCCGGAAGTCCCACGTAAAACACGCCCGGCTGCCCGATGACGCCGGTAACCGCGGAGATTCTGCCGCCGCGGAACGGACCGAGGTTGCGCCAGACCAGCCCGGCATAGAGCCGAGGGTCCATTGGCGTGCCGCTCTGCGCAAACACTGGAGCGGCGATCATGTTCAGCGCGGTCAGTGCGATGGCGACGGCGCGGCGGGTCGGAAAGGTCGGCGTGTAGGGCATATGCTGATGGAAAGAGGAAGCCGCAGCCCGGAGTATGTGTGGCTCGCCGCGCGACAGGCAAGCACGCGACCGGTAAAGAATCCGGCTCGTTGGCGGCAGAACGATTAGGGTCGACATCCACGTGAGTTGCAGCCAGACGACACCAAGGCAGCCTCGATCCGGCACCCGGCGCCAGAGCAGGCTTCGATGAGGATTTCTTGAAACCCACTCACGTCGCGAGGAATGATCGTGCTCCACATTGCCACGCTCGCCAGCGCTCTTGTGTTCGCCGGCGTTGCGTGGCAGCAGTCTCTCGAGGGAGAAGGGTCGACGTTTACCCTGACCCTTCCAGTGGCCTTAGCTCAGCGCGGCGACGCCGGTTCGCTCATTCGGGCCAGACGCTCGGCGATTGGCATCGCCGCGGCCGCAAGAACCAGGTGCGCGACGCGAACGACCCAGTGCATGTCGCCAACCATGATCTTCGCCTGAGCGGACCCGAATCCGGCGATGACGAGCCCCAGCACGATCGCTCCAATCGCCAGGCCTTTGCCGCGCCCCGCACGCATTGCCATTATCGCGATGCCCCACAGTGCGACCACGAACAACGATCCAAGCATTTGATGAATGCCGACGTAGTCCAGCAGCGAACCGGCCCAAAACGCGATGCCGAGCACGAGCTGGACCACAAAGGCCAATCGAACGAACATGAGGAGTGCTTTCGTGATGCTCATAGTCGGCGTCGCGTTTGGGTCGATGATGACAGCCACTGCCGCCAAAACTCCCTGTCAGTATAACTACGAAGCGCCCGGTTCGAGCCTAGCCCGTGTTTCTCCGCGGTTCTCGGCGCGAGCCCGGCGTCATCCGTGAGATCGAGGGCGCGGTTGAAACTAGCAAGCGGGTGGTGGCGCTGTTGCTGTGGACCCGCCGGCAGATTCTGTCGCCGTATTAGGACACGGGCGTCCAGAGGTCCAAGCTGCGTTGCGCGCCGAAAAGGCACACCACGTTGCGAACGTGACAGTTGCGGTCGCGAATGTCGCCGTCGTCGCCTCGAACAGCGCCGCCACCTCGTCGGAAGGCGCGATCATCCTCGCGAAACCTGCGATGATTGCGTCGAACGGCCTGAGCGGCGTCTCGCCAGCGCCGATCGTTATCCTAGCGGATAATGCGGGATCAAGCGGTGGTCAACTGCTGAACGCGGACTGGAGCGGAATTGGGCGGACGGACGCGGAGACTGCGTTCAAGAGGAGAACCGCCATAAGCGATTTCAGTACAAGAACAACAATTGAATGGGTCTTTCTGAGCGCGTCTGTTCGAATGCAGACTCTTCGAAGGCCGTTGCTCCCAACGGTGTTGCTTTGAACGCAGTCTCTGCGTCTGTCCGCTTATTCCGTTCCATTCCGCGTTCGCCGTTCGGCGCCGCACACCGAGACGACAACCACTGGCATCGTGCAAGCGGATCGCCAGGACGAACTCCGGCTCGGGTTACAGGCCGTAGCAGCTAGAGGCGCGATAACTCCGACAGCCGCGCCAGCCGTCCCAGCGACCGGCCTTTGGCCGTCGTGATTACCACTGGCACACTCAACGGCGTTGGCGGTCGATGAATGAGAATCCACCGAACGTGCGCGCGTTGATGATGGTAGATCCCTGCGCCGAGCACACTCGCGGCAATCATCGCGGCCCACTGCATCACGCTTGCTCCAACCCCCGGCTGAAACCCGCGGCTTCCTTCGACGATCACTGCAACGACACCGCATTCGAGCATCACCCTCGGAGCGATCGAACGGAATTTACGCTCGTGGCGACCCCGTCCTTCCGCGATCGCGTAGCCGAGTAGTGTGAGCGACGCCACCGGCTCCAGAAGCCGAAGCATCTGCCGCGCCGGGTCGTTCTCCGATCCGGTCAACCCAAGCTCCAAATGCCACGGCGACGTGCCGAACAGCAGCGGCATGCCCGCGACGATCGCGAAGTACGCCACGAGGTACGGACGCGCGTCGCGCAGGGTCTCGGCTTCGAAGCGCCGTTCGCTCGCTCCGAGTGTTGGCAGCGACGACTCGTACCACGTGAGCAGACCGACGGCCACGCCGACGCTCAATCCGAGAGTGGGATGGCGGAGCACCACGGGGAATGCGCCGATCGCGACCCAGCCGGCCGCGAAACCACCCATCGCGCGATTAGAGAAGACTCGCGGCGGTCCGAAATGGTATCGTTGCACCGCCGACATCAAACGCGATCCGAGCAGCACGAGTGGCAGCAAAGCGAGCAAGCGCGACGAGTCCTCGTTCGCCGACAGGCTGGCGACGAGCACCAGTGGCACAAGCAGGTAGATGAGACCGATCAGCGGAATCTCGAGCGACAGTCGTCCAACGAGACGCGCGTTGATGCGAATGCGCCGCGTGACCGCCTGGTAGAGAACGGCGCCCAAGAGCGCGCCGGTCGCGTTGGTGGTCATATCGAACACGGAGCTGTATCGCGCCGGCTCGTATGCCTGAATCATCTCGATCGACGCGCTGAGCATCAGACCGATCAGGAACACCTTCCAGACCGGCGTTTCGTCGGCGGTTTGCGTCAGCGGATACAAGAACCCTAACGGAAGGAACATGAGGATGTTCGCCCAGTTATCGAACCACCCGCCGCTCTGGAGCAAATACGAGACGTTGGGAACGCTCGTGAATCGGAAAGGCGCGAGTGTGATCACGCCGACAATTCCGAGAAAATACAGCAGAAGAACCAGGCTCAATCTGGTGCGGGACTCGGACCTCACCTGGCGCCATCCGGCGCGCGGTTACCGCCCGGCCTCAGCGAGCAGCTTGGCAACGACTTGGTCCTGCTCCTCGTACTTCCCTTCACCGAAGTGATAGAAGCGAAGTTTTCCGGTCGCGTCGGCGTAGTACGCCGCGGGCCAGTACTCGTTGTGAAACGCATTCCAGATCTTGTTGCCGTTGTCGATCACAACGGGATATGTGATTCCCAACCGGGCCACTTCGCGTCTGACATTCTCCACGACGCGTTCGTGCGCCAGCTCCGGAGTGTGCACGCCGACCACGACGAGACCGCGGTCCTTGTACTTGGCGTACAGCTCCTTCACGTGCGGAAGGGCGTTTAGACAGTTGTAACAAGCGAACGTCCAGAAATCGACGAGCACGACCTTTCCGCGCAGCGAAGCCGGCGTGAGCGAAGTCGAGTTTATCCATTCCGTTCCCCCGTCGAACGACGGAAGCATTCCATCCAGTATCGGTAGCGCCGGCGCGGCTTTAACCGGCGGCAACAGATCGATCGAAACGCCGCGATCAAACGTGTCCGATGCGGCCGGCTTGCCCCGACCCAGCGCGTTCACGAGCGTCTCTTCGGCGCTCGCCGTTCGCACGAGGCCTCCCTTGGCGAAGAGCGCCGCATCCCACCCCATTGCAATGGCCAAGACGGTTGCCAACGTCGCCACGCCGAGCACGGGCCTGATGTATCGATCCATTCCGCCGACTCCTCTGAGCGCCGCCAGCGCCCGGTTTCCAGTGACGACCACGGCGGCGAGCGAAATCGCCGCACCCGCCGCAAACGCGAGAAACAACCCTGCCGCGCGCGTCGCGCTTCCGGCGCTCGCCGAGGCGATCACCAATCCGAGAATCGGACCGGCACATGGTGCCCACAGCAAGCCGATGGCGGCGCCAATGAGCGCATTGCCGGCCGCGCCACTGCGACCTCTCGCGCTCGCATCCAGCCGCGCTCCGAGCGCGTGCAGCGGCCGTACGCTCCACTCGGCGACGCGTGACGACAATAGTCCGACAGCTACGACAGCGAGCAACGCGAGCGCGAGATACCGACCGATTTCCGACGCAACCACGAGCCAACCGACGGCGGCCGTCGCGAGCGCGGCAGTCGCGGCGAATGAAACTGCCAATCCGGCGAGCAGCGGGAGCGTCTCACGCGTGAAGCTTCGCTCGGCGCGGGAGAAGACCAGCGGCAACACCGGCAGAATGCACGGGCTGGCGATCGTGAGAATGCCGCCGAGGAACGCGAGAATGAGAATCATGTTTGACAGCCTCGCGCCGGTCAGTGCGCCTTGAACCCTTCTCCCGCGAGCGCAACGAGGACGCGGTCGCGCAGCTCGTCGTCCGCCGGACCGTCGACCGGAGCCGACGCGACGGCATTCAGAAACTCTCGAGCGAACTCGAAATGGGATGCGCACCCGACGCAGATTTCGAGATGGGATTGGACGAGCGCACGCTTGTCTGGAGGAACATCACCGTCGAGATACTGCCAGAGCTGGCGGACGACGGTTTCGCAAGTCGATCGGTCTGTCATAGCGAAGCCTGGCGTGAGGAAGGCGCCGCGTCCGGCGGAGATTTCTTCTCCGCGGTCGTGAAGCCGGCGTCGATGGCGTACGCGAGCAGCGCTTCCTGCAACGCGCGCCGCGCTCGGTAGAGTCGAGAACGAACGGTGCCGATGGGAATCGACAGCGCCTCCGCGACCTGTTCATATGAGAAATCTTCAACGTCGATCAGAACGACGACGTCGCGAAAATTTGGATCGAGTGCATTGATGGCTTTGGAGATCGCCGGCCCGAGGTCGAGCCGAGAAAACATTCCGTCGAGGCCGTTGGCCTTTGCGGTGTTGTGCAGACGCGCCGCGGCGAGTGACTCCAGCTCGGCGTCTTCGACGGCGGTGTACCGACCATCACGCTTTCGCTGTTCGAGGAATGCGTTTCGGCAAATCGTGGACAGCCACCGCCGGCAATCCGCGCTTTGGTCGAACGTGTGCCAATGCTTGTACGCGCGCAGGAAGGTTTCCTGAACGAGATCGTCGGCATCGAACTCGTCCATCGTCAATGCTCGCGCGACACGCGCGACCGCATTCAACTGCGGAAGCGCGAGGGCGGAGAATTCGCGGTCGGCGTTGGCGCGCGACGTTGCCGCCTTCATCGCGTCCGGATGATCCGGCGGGACGGGAATGGTCATCGCCCCTCATTAGTGAACGCGCGGGGAAACAGTTCCCGCGCGGACGAGCGCTACGGCATCCAGGTCGTGAGCGTGGACGCCGGCTGTCTATTCTTTGCCGCGGGGACTTCCGCCGGAAACCCGACGTTGACCACGGCGAGGATCTTCTGATTGTCGTCCATGACGCCGGCCGCGATGCGAGCGGCAGAGTCGGCCATGATCGCGCCGGTCTTGAGATGCGTGCCCATTCCCAATTCCACGGCGCGGAGCGCGAGGTTTTCGATAGCCATCATGGTCGCCGCGTAATCTTCCTCGCGGATCTCTTCGTTTTCGCTTACGACCACGGCCACGGCAAGCATGCCCGGAAGAGCACGGTGCTCGACGGCGACATTTTCGCGCATCGCACGTGCGGCCTCAGGGTCTTCGATCTTTTTCGCTTTTCGATTTCCGAGCGCCAGTCCGTACGCATACCGAGCATCAGGCCCTAGCACGTAAAAGCGCCACGGCTGGGTAAGGCGGTGATTGGGGGCGAGCACAGCCGCGTCGAGCACCGTTTCGATTTCTTCACGGGTGACGGGGCGATCGGTGAACTGCTTGATCGAGCGGCGTTGCTGAATGGCTTCGAAGGTATTCATGGCGGAAAGATACCAGTTTCGTGTCGAGTCCGGCGCCGCGGCCTTTTCCGTGCATTGTCACGGTCATCGCCTGACAAAACACGGGAGGGGCCATGCCAGACAACCGCCGGGATTCGATCGGCAGTTCGAACGAGGAGTACGAGCGCGACCTCAATGTGAATCGCGTCGAAGAACAACACGAGGCGAGCCTCGCCGCCATTGCTCGACTGAGCGTCCTCGGCATTGCCGTCAACGACGTCGAATCGTCGGAGGTCATCGCCGATTTGCTCGAGGCCGTCGAGGCGTTCGAGCGCGCCGTCGAAGCCGCCGGCGGAGACCTCATGGTCGATACGCCGCCATCACAACTTCCTGATGATCTGCGTTTCATGCTACCGCGGCGCCTGGATGACGAAACGGTGACCGCGTACACAGTTCGCGTTCACCAAGCAGCGCATCAGCTTCGGTCGCCGCTTACATAACAATCGGCGTTGCGATCTCGCGGAAGCGGCAGAGCGCGTTCGCAAGCTGCATCTGTCGCGGGGACCGGCACTCGGGCTCGAAGAGATGCGGCGACGCCACGAGGATCGCGAGGCACTTGGCGCGCGACGTGGCGACGTTCAGTCGATTCAGACTGTAGAGGAACTCCATTCCGCGCGGCGCATCTTCCGGGCGTGACGTCGCCATCGAGTAGATGACGACCGGAGCTTCCAGTCCTTGGAACTTGTCGACCGTTCCAACTCGCACGCCGGTCCCGTCGAGTCGTTGTGCAACGCGACTGACGTGCGCGTTGTACGGAGCAACGACGAGAATATCGGCACCGGTGAGCTGTGCTTCGACTCCCTCGCGGTTGATCCAGCCGGCTCCGGGCGCCGTGAGCCGAGCGACGAGACCTGCGACGACATCAATCTCTTCCGGGGCGTAATTCTTATTCCCGTCGTGATCCGTCTGAACCATCGCGAGACCGACCGAAGGAAGATCCCCCACGCCGCGTAGCCGCTGCCGCATCAGCCCGTCGAGCGACGTTAAACGTCTCTCATAGAATATTTCCGAAGTGAACTCGCAGATCGACGGAGGCAGTCGCCGAGTGACGGGAAGAAAGATTCCCCGGTCCTTCGGAATCGTCTTGTCCTTTTCGAGCACGTGCTGCAGCGCCGACGCGTCGACGCCATCGGGATGGCTACCCTTCGTCGGCTGTTCCAACTGCTGAGGATCACCGAGGAGAACGACGCTCTTCGCTCCCTGCGAAACCGCGATTGCGTTGGCTAGGGCGAGCTGCCCGGCTTCATCGATGAACAAGACATGCGCCGCCTGGACGAATTCTGGGCGTGACCACATCCACGCCGTACCGCCGAGCACATTGACTTCGCCAGACTGCAGCGCCGCGAGTGCCTCCGGATTCGCGCGCAATAGCTTGATCGGTCCCTCTTCGCCCGCGGTCTCGTCGTCGTCGCACTTGTGGCCAAGTCGAAGGTCGACGCCCGTTTGCTTCGCTTGCTCGAGTACTGCGTCGAGCAGATTGCGAATGACTTTGTGACCGGTTGCGGTCACGCCGACTTTCTTCCCTTGCTTCACCAGTTCGCAGATCATGCGCGCGCCAATGTACGTCTTCCCTGAGCCTGGCGGACCCTGAATGGCGAGCGTGGTTTCGTCGAGGCGCGGTGCGAGTCTGATCGCGAAATCAGATTCGCTTTCATTCGGGGTCGACGTAAATCCGCCGCCCGTCACACGCGGCTCACGTGGACTCAGCATTGCGCGCGCGGCACCATAGGCTGCGAAATTCTCGATCGACGCCTCGGCGATTCTCGCGAGCGCGTTTTCTTGCTCCTCGCATCCAATCACCTTGAACTCGAAAATCGCCGGCGGATGCACATCCCGGCGCGCCGTCATTTTGGCGACATCAATCGTTCGCGCAACCCGGTCGACTGCCGCGACCACGCCGAATCGTTTCTTGTCCTGCATCCACACTTGATCGCCCGCGTCGATCTCCATCTCCTGAACAGGGTAGGAATACCGATCCGTGACGGTTCCCGTCGGCTTTCCAGTTTTCTTGTTCTTCTTCTCGTCGACGCGATCGACGAACGCCAAGCCGGCGACCGCCGCTCGCTGGTCCAGCAATTCGTCGACGTCCATGTCGCAGAGACGAAAGTATTCCCACCAGGTCGACTTGGCTTCGCGTCGATGATAGTCGAGCATATACGCGAGCAGCCACTTCGCCTGCGCCTCGGGGTCGCGGTCGTCGTGATCTTCCGAGACCCCTTCAAGCAGCCGGGCTCGAAGCTCTGCGACTTTCTTCTCCTTGTCGCTGACGTCCTCCGGCGGCTCGCCGTTCGCGAGCACCGCACGCGGAATCTCCTCGCCCGACGCAACATGCTCGCCGCGGATTTGCTCGAGCCAATTGCGCAATCGCAGCGTCGAGACGCAATCGTCGCGATTGTAGCCCTCGACGACGCGTAGAATCTCGGCGGGAAGCTCATGCGCCACACCGATGCCAAGCGCGAGCTCGACGAGCTTGAGGCCGCGGTTCGCCTCGAAGAGCGGAACCGTTCGCTCGAACGAGTACAGCGGTTCGAGATTCTTGATTGAATAACGCTCAATTCCGGCGCGCATTCCCTGTCGGACGACGGCATAGAGATCGACGAATCGCCCCGCGCGCAGCATTTCGTCTAGCTCGCGATCGCGCGTCGCATACCGGCCCATCAATCGCTTGAACGCCGCCGGCTCGTACGGCGCGTAATGATACACGTGCATCGACGGATGCTCGCGAACGGCGGCCGCGATCGTGTCCATCACCCACTCGAATCCTTGGCGTTCATCGGCATCGTCGAACGCCCACCGCGCGACGTAACTGCCATCGGCACGCGCGAGCCCGAACAGATAGTCTCGCCCGTGTTCGCCGCCCGCGCCAAACGGATCGCCCTCGAGGTCGAGAAAGAGGTCGCCCTCGCTCGGTTCGGGAAGACGACAGAGCCCGCGATTCGGCTCGATCGCGAGCAACTCGTGCAGTGGAGGCGTCTTGCCGCGCGACTCGAGTTGCAGCCGCGCCTGGTCGATCACGCGGTCGTACGACTCCGGCGATCCGCGCTTCGGCTTGAACTCCAGTGGAAACGGGAGCGACGCGAGCGCGGTCAGCGTCTCGACAGACTGCGCCTGCAGCTCGCGACGCTGTCCGCGCGTGATGTTGGCGACGAGCGACAGATGATCGTCGGCACGACGCTTGCTCGCGCATGCCGTTCGCCATTGGCAGATCTCGCAGTGGTCGACCGGATCGGGGTAATATTCTGCGATCATCGCCTCGTAATCGGCGGCCGTTTCAACGAGCAGCGACGCGCGCGTCTGGCGAAAGTATGCGGCGTAGTCGTCGACCCGATACGATTTCACCGGCGCGATCGCATCCGGCGTCACAACGTGAAAGTACTCCGGGCGAATGCCTTGGATGTCCGCGAGGAGTTCGGAGTACAAGCCGAGTTGCAGAATGGTGCCGGCCTTCGTCTCGCGGGCGAGCTTTGTATCAGAAATCTCATACGACCAGGCCCAGGACGTTCCCGGCTTCGCGACTCGCCACATGATGTCCGGCTTTCCAAACCAGCGATCGTCGCCGAGGGCACCTTGCACGATGATGTCGACCCCGTCGCGCATCGCGGCGAGCGTCGCGGTCAAGATCTTCGGCGCGCTCCGCAGGTCGACGAAGGTCAGCCCCTCCGATCGAAGCCGGTCGACATATCGTTGTTCATGCTCGGCCCCCTTCTGCCAGAGCAGCTCGAGCAGCGGGTCTTGGTCGTACCGGATCTCGCGCGCGCCGTGAGCGGCCGCCATATCGAGCGCCGTACGATGCCGGCACCCGAGAAAATTCGAGACGTCGGTCGCGGATAGGACGAGCCGAGGACCGTGAAGCCGCATTGTAGCGTTTCGTGAGCGTGGGCGAGCGCGCGTTGGGTCAGCGCGAGCATGACAGGACGCTAATTCTCGCCCTTGAACACGCCGTACGATAGTGGCTTCGGCGGCCACCGCGATATCCGCCCGCGACACAGACGAGACTCTGTCGCCACCGACTCGCCAGCGACGTCGGGCCTTGAAGTCACTTTGCGCCAAGGCCGCCTCCCACAGACAGATACGGACCAGAAACGGAGCCCAGCGTCTTGAAATCCGGCAAGGCTGGAAAAACGTTGACTTTGTCGCTGCCGCCGGATATGGTCGCACAGAATGTCTATACGTCCAACGGATCAGACCAAGCTTCTACAGGGCACACTCGATCTGCTCGTGCTCAAAGCGCTCGCCCTCGGTGAGCTTCACGGGCTCGGCGTGTCGCGTCGCATCGAGCAGATGACGCAAGGCGCGTTTCAGGTGAAACCCGGTTCGCTCTTTCCTGCGCTGCACCGAATGGAGGAAGCGGGCTGGCTCGCTGCGAAATGGGGAGAATCGGAATCCAACCGTCGCGCGAAATACTATCGACTCACCGCCGCTGGCCGGCGACAATTCGAAACCGAAACGGAAGACTGGAATCGCATCACGCTCGCAATTGCAATGGCACTTCGCACGACCTGACCGTCGCATCACTCTTCGCATAATTCAAGGATCGTCATGCGCATTTCTTCATTGATCGCCCTCGCGGCAATGCCGCTGTTGTGTATGTGCTCGAGCAAGGCGCCCGCCCCGCCGCCGCAGGTGATCCAAGGCCAAACGCCCGATTCGTTTCGAGTCGCGTTCGAGACGACGAAAGGGCGCTTCGTCGTCCAGGCATATCGCGGCTGGGCACCAAGGGGCGCCGAGCGATTTCGTGACCTCCTCGAAGCGGGCTTCTTCGACAATGAGAAATTCTTCCGCGTCGTCCCCGGCTTCATGGCGCAATTCGGTCTTGCATCAGAAGCACGCTGGAACCAACCGTGGGATTCCAAGCCAATTCCGGACGACAGCGTGAAAGGCACCAACGCGCGCGGCGTCGTCAGCTTTGCGACGATGGGCCCGAACACCCGCACGCATCAGCTTTTCATCAACCTCGTCGATAACCCGCGCCTCGACGCAATGGGCTTCGCTCCAATCGGTCGGGTGATCGAAGGGATGTCCGTCGTCGATTCGCTGTACAACGGCTATGGCGAGGACCCCAACCAAGGCTTCATCCAGAGCCTCGGTAACGTATACCTCGAGCGGTCCTATCCCAAGCTCGACGGAATCAAGACGGCTCGAATCCTCGCGCCCTGAAACTCGGCCGGTGCGGGGCCGTGAAGTTATTTCAACTATACCGGCCCCGGATGCGCAACGACCCACGAAACCACCTCCCGCTCAAACCGGTCGACCTCGAACTCCTACTCGCGCTCGGCGAACTGCACGGCTATGGCCTGGCCAAGCGATCGAGGAGAGCACCGACGGCATGGTCGCGCTCGATCCTGGCAATCTTTATAGAGTCATAAACGTGCAACCGGCAAGACGACAAGCGCACGCTAGCTGGCGACGGTCTTCCAACTAGCGCGCGCCGCTATCGAGGCCGGGGATTGTCCGCTGGTCGAGGATCGGATGAGCGTTCTCTAACGACGGTGGAAAGAGCGAAATCTGATCGGGGTCGGAGAATAGCGCCTCGAAATCCGCTGGTGTCAGCGCGCGTGCAAGTCGCGACGCGAAGTTGTTTCTCAGCACCCTCGCGTAATGCTCCGCGTCGTAGTCACGATTGTCCGAGCCGCCGCGACCCAACGCTTCGTCGGCGGCGTCGGCGACCACGCGCCCTGTCCCTGCCGCTGTTCGATATATGCGCACCCGGTCGCCAACGCTCCACTCCGCTCGGCCGCTCGCCAGCATTGCCTCGTATGGAAGCTCGCGCCTCATGTCCCTGCTCTCGGCGTAACGCTCCGGAGATTTCGTCAACCGCACGCGCGACGACACGTCTCTCGTCGGGAACTCGCGGCGCCGGAGTGCATCTAGCGTTTGAACGTAGACGTCACGAACGCCGGCCACGTCGTCTGCCATCAATCGCCGAATTGCCTGCCGGAGAAACGCTTCGCCGAACGGCTCCGCACGGCTCGACCGAAACGCGACGCCGCGGAGAATAAGAGAATCGTCATAGTTGAGCAACGCGTAGTTCTTCGGTTCATGCGACAACATGGCCTCGTACCGGCCTTCGAGTTCCAATTGTACGAGCGGCGGCAGCAATGCCGCCACCTCGGCGACCGCGCGGCGCTCATCGGCTTCCGTCCACGTCGTCGGCACGGAGAAGTACACACCGTCGGTGTCCGCCTCGAGAAGCGTGACGCCACGCGCGGCAAGTTCACGACACATGAGATCGAGTGTTTCGCGCCCGCGGCGGGTCACCTCGTTCGCGGCGTGCACGTCGGCAAGGCGCGTCAATGAACCGCCGGCTGCCAGATACCCGTAGGCCGAGTTCACGACGAGCTTCATTGCCGCGGAGAGCGCTTCGTTCGTGTAACGCTCGGACGATCCTTGCGGCGCGGCGCGAGCGCGCGCTTTCGCGGCAAGACGTTGCTCTACGAGTCGATCGACCAGCGCGAGCAACGCGCCAAGACTGTCGCGCGCTGGCCCGATGCGAAACGCACGCATGAGCGACGGATACAGGCTCGCGACGTCGGCCTTCACGACCCGGTGCGCAATGCCAGTCGCGAACAAATGCAGCGCGGCTCCGCTGTGCGGAGTGCTGTCGCCGATTTGATGCGCAGGGAGCGCGCGACCCGAGCGAAGGTATGCGCGCACGAGCAACGGGTCGATCACTCCCGTCGCAGCGCCCGCGTCGGCAAGTCGTTCGTAGCGACGCGGGGCCATTTGCGCCAACGCGAACGCCGCGCCGCCGAGCAATCGCGCGATGCCGGCAACCTCGTCGACGTCGGCCGTTGCATATCGACGGACGCGCTCGGGATCGCGCAGAAACGTCTCGTAGATCAGATCGCCGCGAATCATCTCACGATCCGGTCCGGCGACGCCGAAATGCTTCGCGACGACCTTGAGCCCGTGGCCCGGAAGCTCGCGCGCGGAGAAGTCGTATCGACGCACCGCATCGAGCGTATCGATGAGCTCTCGGCCCGGAGCGACGAGACGAATGCGACGGCGTTGATCGTCGCCAATCACGCCGCGTCGCGCCGCGCGCTGCCGCAGTCCAGACGGGCCGATTCTACCGAGGGCGAGTGGAACGCCCAGTGTGCGCGCGCGACGATCCAGGAACGGAAGGTCGAAGCCGTGCAGATTGTGATTCTCGATGACGTCGGGGTCGATCTCCTGCACTTTCGCGACGAGCCGGCGGATGAGATCCGCCTCGGGCGCGTCTCCGGGTCCGGTTGCTTCGAGAATGCTCGAGACGCCGAATGGATCGCGCACCGAGACCATGAAGATCCGATCGCGGCGCGCGTCGAGACCGGTCGTCTCGAGATCGAACTGCATTCGTCGCAACTGATCGAATGACAGTTTTTTAAAGTAGGTGCGACCGGTCGCAACGAGATACTGCTCTTCCGGCTGAATGACGAAGACACTGTCGGAGCTCAGCTCCTTGACGTGTCCGATGTTTCGGCGCAGGCGTTTGGAGGCGCCTCGAAGCAGCGCCGACGTGAGCGCGCGTCCGTCCGCCGAGCTGACGAGAAAGCGCAGCGCGCCGGGCCCGTCGAGCTCGCGGTAGGTGACATTGGCACCCTGAGATCCTTCGACGCCGAGTTTGTCGCCAAGCCCGGCGAGGTCGTCGAGTCGGTCGAGCAGCATCCATGGACGAAAGCGGTCGTTTTCGCGAACCAGCTCACCGCTCTCCGGTATACGACGCCAGACGACGGCACGACCGCTCGCGTCAGCCCAGACGGAAACGATACCCGGCGTCGGGTCCCAACCCCACAACCATTCGTCTTCGGTCCACCGCGCTGGAGCG
>JBDTAE010000207.1:0-17405 GCA_039924785.1 Gemmatimonadaceae bacterium
CGGACAGGAGCGCATGCTCCGACGCGACGAAGAAGATCTCGTCGCGGACATCCGTTCGATACACGGACGCGCTCAAAAGTGCCGAGCTCCGAATCCACCGCACGCCAATCTCATACGTGCGCGCCACCACCGGCGCGAGCGGAGGATCGTCACCGAGCGCGAAGGGCAGCGGGCACGCGGCCGATGGGTCGGCGCAGCTCAACTCGAGAATCGCGGGCGCGCGAAAGCTCCCGCCGGCCGACGCATACCCGAGCAGCCCACCACCGAGGTCGACGCTCGCCCCGACGCGCGGGCTGAGATGCGTATACGTGCTTACCGCGTCGTTAGCGGGATTGAGCATATTGTGAAACGGTGTACGTACATAGTCGCCGCGCATGCCGCCTGAGAGCGTGGCGCGGCCCACTCGGTAGTCGGCAAGCGCGTACCCTGCCACATTCGGACTCGGGCTTTCGACATCCGTTGTCAGATCGGACGAGTCGCTTGCGGCCGAGACGTCGCTCACGTTGCCGCTCGCAAGACCGACAGCCATTTGGGCTTCGTCGTATAGCCGAACGCGGACGCGGCTCACGGCACCGTCCACCCCGATTCTGATCGCCAGCGTCCCCGGCCCTACCGATGCTGTCCAGCGCTCATCCGCCGTTCCGCCAAATGAGAGATTGGTCGTGAACCCGCGCACGTTCGGATCAGGCGCCTGATTGACGTTGAAACGCTCGGCGGTAGACCGACGACCGTAGACAGTGAACGTCGCTTGGCCGTGCGCGATCGGCGCGTAGCCCGATACGGACGCTTGCTGCGCTTCGAGATCCTCGAAGTCCCCAGGAGTGAAGTTCGCACTCGGCGTGAGGTGAAACAGCGCTTCCGGAAGCGAGCCTGCGGTTTCGGCGCGGGAACGTGATGAGAGTATTTGAAACCGAACGCCGCGCGCATCACCATCGCGGCCGAAGTTCGTGAACACATTGTACTCGCGATCGCCCGTCGCAGCGCGCCGGCCGCGGTCGACGCCCGTTTCTCCGCTCGCGTAGTAATCCCAGCCGTCGTTCGTGCGACCGCCCGCCTCGCCTTGCGCCCGATACGCGCCGAATGACCCCGCGGAGGTTTGGACCTCCCCGTGGGGCGGTCCATCACCACGCACGGTGACGAGGCTGATCGCCCCACCAAGCGAATTGGGGCCGAGTAGCGACGCCGTTCCGCTCAACAGCTCGACGTGATCGACGGCATCGAGCGGCAACAGATCGAAATTCACTTCCTGGGCATCGGCTTCGTTCTGGCGGATGCCGTCGAGAAAAACAGTGATCCCCGGTGGCATTCCAACGGTCGGACCCGCGGTGAATCCACGCGAGCTCACGTTCAGCTTCCATGATGATCCAAGATCGTCGTACAGCGATACGCCGGCCTGCTGGGCGAGTACATCCGGTAGAATCCGCGGATGCCACGCGCCGAGCTCGGACCCCGAAAATGACAGAAGTGCGCGCCGGCACGCCGGAACTCACGATCGGACTCGCCACCGGCACGATCGACGAACGAATGCGCATCGCGGGCAGGGAGACGACGCGCGCAAGACTGTCGGCGACTTCTCGATGCGCCGTGTCGGACACCACTTTCCCGGTTTGCGCGTTCGCACCGGATGCGGCGAGCATGTACGTCACTGCGGCCGCGACGCACACGGCTACACGGCGAACGCCTTTCAGTCGAACGAGCGCGGACGCGCCGCGCCGCGGAGCGAACCGTACGCTCAAGGAGCGGTCGTCGCCGGGCGATCCGACCCACTGGGTCGTCCATGCGACCGCGCAAAGGATTGTTCGTTCATGGTATCAGCGAAGGTACTTGCCTACTTCAGCGCCTTCAACGCGAGAATGCCCAACAGAACCGCGCCGAGTATCACTGGGGCCCCGTTCGTGACGCTGCCGTACCGCAACTTTTGACCGTAACCGTCGGCGTAGCCGCGGCGGAATCCTTCGCGAAAGTAGTAGTTGTAGTCGGTCTGTGAGACGTACTTCGCTTCGTATCCGTAATTCGCGTCCTGATACGCGTACGTCTTCGAGTAGCTGGACGGCCAGTGGTCCTGATTGTCCGCGCGCCCAGACTCGAATCCCTGGTCATAGCCGTCGTTCACGGCTTGCCTGAGAATGTCCGCACCGTACTGGTTGGTTTCGTGGCTAGAACCGCCGCGGACATAGCGATACGACACCGGCGCTTTGACGTACGGATCGTGCTGGTAATCGTGCGTCTGGTTCAAATGATCCTGCCGCTGCCGCAGGTCAGCCGCATATTGCTGGTGAACGACGGCTTCCGCGGTTCGCTTGCGCTGCACTAATTCGGTGGCGCGCTGCTGCGCGGCAGTGACCGCCTTCTTGAGTGTTGCTGATATGCGACATCTCGCTTCTTCTGCTCGTCGATGCGCTGTTGCTGAACCTTCTGCGAAACGGGCTGCGGCTCCTGCTGTTTGGGTGGCTCCCCACGCCCCACGACTGCCTGCTTGCGCCTGCGCCGTCCCGCCAACCACGCTCGCGACGAGCAGCAGAGCTGTCGTCGTACCGGCAAATCGGAATGCTTTCATTGTGTGTTGCCCTCGAAGCAACGAGCCCAGGTGCGATTCGCACGCCGGAGCTCGTTAGAAGGGCATTATGCGTGCCCCACTCCATCTGACGTCGCCTTGCTCACGACGAGCATCGTCCCCGCGAACAACAACGTGTCGAACACGAAGTTGACCGCCACCACCTGCTGTTGAACGCTCGCAGCGAGGAAGAACTGCGGAACGTAGAGACCAAGCGTCAGTACGACCATGAGCAAACCGCACAGCGCGGCCGCAGCGCTTGCGTATCGCCGAACAAACATCGCGATGCCGAATGCGACCAGCAGAAATCCCGTCGCATACGAAATCACCAACGGGAATGGCACCCACGCCGAGGTAAGCACCGGACTCGGCACACCAGCCGTGTACTCCGGATGGACGACGTGTTGAATGCCATAGCAGACGAGGACAATCGCGGTCCAAAATCGCGCCACCGTCGCAATCGCATTCAGCGATTGAAGCTCTCGCGTGGTTCTCTCGGTCGCAAATAGCGCCAATGCGCCGATCGCGAACGTCGTCTGGCGCGCTGCCAGAATCCAGTTCTGCACGTTCGTGGGGCGCGCGATCGCCGCGGGAAGATCCATCGACAGAACGAACAAGCCGAACATGCCCGCGAGGGCGATCGTCGACCACCGGACGTAACGTCTGGCGACATAGCTCAATGCGGCCGCGAGGTGCGCCACGCCGACGAAATATGCGATGAACACGCGTGCCGGTAGCCATTTCGGTACCAGCGTGGCGATGCTCGTTGCCGCCGTGAAGTGCTCTCCCGCGAACGCGGCGAGTGCTGCCGCGACGAACACCGGGCCGAACGCGACGAGACCGAACGCGGGTCGTGGAGTGGCCGTGCGGAAGTCTCGCCGGTACGTGATCAGCCCCGCGGCGAGTACGGAAAGTCCCAATAGCGTTGGCCAGAAGACTGGAGCGGTCACGGCGCCTCGCGAGCCTGGACGGTGCTCGATCACACTCGAGATCGAGGAATGCATTCGCAATCTCTGGAAACCCGGTTATCGTTGACATCCGCCGGATTCAACTCATACAGAACTCTTACCAACCGAAAGCGCGCGCGACGAGGTTGCGAACGATATCGTCGCTATCCAGGCGGTGGTATCTCGCACGGTGCGCGAGGCTGTGCGGCATCGCGAATTCGCGACGTCGGGGCGCTAGGTCACTGGTCCGCGTTCTCGTCTTCCGGCAAGACGCCGCGAAAAAACTCCGGTAGCGAAAGCGTAAACGCGGCGCGTGCGTTCGCGGGATGCCACACGAACTCGCCAGACGCTATCTCAGGACGCTCATCGTCGGGCCGCCAGCGTTCGATCGTCGAAGACTGCTCGTCGATCATCCAGTACTCCGACACTCGATTGCGCTGGTACGCCGGTCGCTTTTTGACGCGGTCGAATCGCGCTGAGGTCGGCGACAAAACTTCGGCCGCCAGCACGAGATGGCGGATGAAGTCGGAGCGGCTGCGAAGCTCGCCGTTCGGCACGACGAGGAGATCAGGTTGAGTCACGAGCCCCGGCTCGAGCTTGACGTCGACGGGAGACAAGAACAGTTCGCCGAAGGCCTGCGTCCGCACAAATGACGCGATGCTGTCGTACAGGCGCAAGATGATGCGTTGATGCATCCAGTGGGGCGCCGGAGTCACCAGCACTTCTCCGTCGACCAGCTCCCAGCGCTCGCCGGCTGGCGCTGAATCCCGCGCCGAATAGAACGCGCCTTCGGTCCAACATCGCTTGACGGTGCGCTGTACAGGCATAGCCATAATCTGCTCGGCACTCGGCGTAAAAGGCAACTCGGCATGGGTCGATCGTAGCGCGAGGCCACGCTTTTGCCGCAACCGTCGAGCGCGGGCCCCACCATTCGATTGCGGAAAACGCGTGCCGTCAGAAACGATCCCGCAGTATGGCTCCTGTCGGCCAAGTGGGAAGTCGCATTGCTGCGTTGGAAAGCCGTTGTGAATCGCTAACGACGAACCGTCGTAGCCATAGCAAGCGAGACCGCGCGCTCGCGCACCTCGTCCCGACCGGCCCGAATGCCGGCGACCGTCGGCGACACCGGGACCGTCGGAATCACGCCGACGCCATGATGCGGCGTACCGTCGCGCTTCTGCGCGAGGAGTCCGGTCCAATTCACAGTGTAGCCACCAGGCAGCACGAACGGATTGATGGCAGATGGACGGCGAGCGATGGCAGCGTGCCGGCATGCGTATTAGAATCTCGAGACTCGGCGTTCGCTAGAGGGGCCGCGAATGGCGTGCGAGACCCTGCCCCGCGCGTTCCGTGCTTCTCCGAGGATTCTTAGAGCGCCCTCATTATCGTAACGTCAGGCAGAGATCCGGCGAATTGACTTTACTGCGTGACGAACCGGCATGGATCCGCCAATATCGAATCGGAGTATGTCGGCAATGAAATCGCTCTGGCAGGATATCGCGTTTGCCGCTCGCAGCCTGCGACGAAATCCAGGCTTCACTTGTGTCGCGGCACTCACCCTTGCGCTCGCGATCGGCGCGAACACTGCCGTCTTCACCGTTGTGAATGGAGTCCTCCTCCGGCCACTCCCGTTCGCGAACGCAGATCGCTTGATGGTCGTGTCCTACTGGCCGACCTATACCAAAGGGCGGCTCGGTGCACCCTCGTTGTTGGGAAAGGACTATCTCACGTTCCGCCAATCGAATCGCTCATTCGATCGTGTGGCCCTGGTCGTTCCCTACGGCGTCACGCTCACTGGCGCGGGAGACGCCGCGACGATTCCCGGAGCGCTCGTCACGACGGACTTCTTTTCAGTTCTCGGAATCAAACCAGCGATCGGCCGGACGTTTGCTGCCGATGAGGGAACTGGCAACGGCTCTGGCGTCGTCGTCATCAGCCACAAACTCTGGCGTGAGCAGTTCGCGTCGGACAGCGGCATCGCCGGCCGAAACGTTCTTCTCGATGGCAAGCCACAAACGGTCGTCGGCGTCATGCCGGAAGGATTCGACTTCCCGCGACTGCCTCCGCAGGCGCCGGTCCGGGGGATCGCGCCGAATCCAGGATCGGAGTATTGGCTCGCGATCGCGGTCGATCCCGCCTACGCGTACTACAACGGACCGGTGATCGGGCGACTTCGCCCCGGCGTCACACGCCAGCAAGCACAGTCCGAGTTCGCGTCGATGGCCAAGGCATCGTTCATCGCGCTCACCCGAGAACGCCGCCAGCCGCTCCCGCGTGACTCAGACCGGAGTACGACCGCTCAGGTGCTCCCGCTCCGCGACATCTTTCTTACTCCGCCATCGCTGTCGCCCGAGGAGAGCAGCAATGCGCGTCGGCCCCTGCTCTTCTTCGCCGCCGCGGTGGCGCTGGTGCTCGCCATCGCATGCTCCAACGTCGCCGGCCTAATCCTGATGCGGACGATGTCACGAACGCATGAAATCGCGATTCGGGCGGCACTCGGCGCGAGCCGGTGGCGACTGGTCCAGCATTCGTTGATTGAGAGTTTGTGTATTTCGCTCGCGGGCGCCGTCGGCGGAGTGCCGCTCGCCTGGGCCGGCGTGAGAGTGTTGTTGCGCCTTGCGCCACCCGGCGCCATCCCGCTCGCCGACCAAGTGCGCGTCGACGCTCGCGTGCTCGCGCTCAGCGTCGCCACGGTGATCATGTGCGGTATCCTCGCTGGTCTCGCGCCGGCGATCTTTGCGTCGCGTCAGTCACCGCAAGGCGCGTTAAGTCGCGGCGGCCGGATGTCGGAGCGCCATCCCGTGCTCGAAGCGACAACCGCGGTGTCGATGGCGTTCGCGCTGGTTCTTTTGACCGGCGCCGGACTTCTCGTTCAGAGTTTCCTCCGGCTCCAAGCAGTGCGACTCGGCTTCGAGCCTCAGGGCATCGTCGTGATGCGCGTCGTTCCGACCGGCGAGATCACAAGTTCTCTGACCACGATGCGTGCCTTTCGCGATCGCGTCCTCGGCGAGCTCGCGCGTCTTCCGCAAACCGTCGCCGTCGCGGCCGGTAGTCGCTACGTGGTCGGCGCGAGCCCAGGCTACGTCGGCCCGGTCGTCGTCGAGAAGCACGCGCAGCCTGAGCGCGACATCGTGTGGTCCATCATCAGTCCGGAGTACTTCGCCGCGCTTCGAATGCCGCTGGTCACGGGTCGTGGATTCACCGACAGCGATGACGACCGAGCGCCGCCGGTCGCCGTCGTCAGTCAATCGTTCGCCGACAAGACGTGGCCAGGCCAAACGGCGATTGGAAAGCGTGTGTGGATGGAATTCCTCGCCTTTCCGCCCAAGAACACTCCAGATGCAGGCGATTGGGTAACGGTGGTGGGCGTCGTCGGTGACGTCATTCACGGAAGTATAAAAAAGGCACCGCCCGGCATCGTGTATTTTCCACTGAACCAGGTGAATGATCCTCTCCTCTTGTTGACGAGTCTCGAGTTCTCGGTGCGCACAGCGGGTGATCCGGCGACGGCGATGCGCGCGATGCGCCGAACGATGCACGAGATCTCGCCCAACCTATCGATCGAAGTGTTGTCGACGCTGTCGTCGCTGGTGGCGACTGAACGTCTGGAGCCGCTGTTCCAGGCCCGACTCATTGCGACGTTCTCATTCCTGGCGTTGGTGCTCGCGGCGGTCGGCACTTACAGCACGCTCGCATACTCCGTCGCGCAACGCAGGCACGAGTTGGCGATCCGGCTTGCGCTCGGTGCGCAACCGGGCGACGTGGTCCGCTTTGTGATACGTCGAGGTGCGTTGTTCGCGTTCGCAGGTGTTGGGATCGGGCTCGCAGGATCGTTCGCGCTCACGCGAGCCCTGCAATCAACGCTGTATCAAACCAGCGCGACCGACCCGCGCGTATTCGCCGCCGCCGCTGGACTACTCTTGATTGTTGCGATACTGGCCTGTCTCGTTCCCACTCGCCGTGCAACGCGCGTCGATCCCATCGCGGCGCTCCGCGAGCTTTGATCGGCGCCCGTGCCTGCCACATCCGTCGATGAACGTACACTCATCTTAGAGTTCTGCGATGCTGAGCGTATTTCCGTCGGGATCCTTGAACCACGCGATGCGCGCGCCGCTCGGCGCATCCCAAACCCCGCGTGCGTCCTGATTCATCCCCGCGAATCGCTCCATTCGCACGCCGGCGGCTGTGAGCTCGGTCGCGACTTTGCCGGCGTCCACCACGTGCCATCCGAGCGCCGTGTACGGCGCCGGCGAAACGGTTTCAACGATCTGCACGCGCAGCATCGTGCCGTTCGCATCGAACGCCAGCGCGAAATCGTCCTCATTGAGTAACCGCAATCCGAGCGTGTCGCCGTAAAATACCTTCGCCGCCGCAGGATTCGCGGTGGCGACGAACGCCATCACGGGCGATGATACGAGTGTCGGAGTCGACATAGACGAGGACCTCAATAACTACATGAGCAGTCAGTGTACTCGCCGCCAACATCAGCCGCAAACGACGGCGCGCTCGCTGGCCTTCGTCGTCATTGCGATGCTCGGCGCAAGGAGCGCCCCTGCGCAGCGCGTTCCTTGGCTCCGCGGCACACTCGAGGCAGGACCAGAAACCGTCGTCGGAGGAGAGTTTACTCAACTGCACTCCGGTGTGGCGATCCAGGGTGCAGTTACAGCGCGCCTCTTCGTCGTTCGCGGGGTGGGCGTGACGGCGACCGGAGCCTATCAACTCATGGGTTCATCCGGCGACGTTGTCTCGCTATGCGAACCGAGCGTCCACGGGGGCTGCAAGCCCATCGGTCCGGGATTTCGGGGCTGGAGTGGTCGGATCGGTTTTGAGCGGCCTCTTGCCGCCCACGCAATCCTCGCTGGAGCGCTTGGTCTTGGATGGTTTGCGAACAACGGGAGTTCCCGGCCCGCGGGCTCTCGGATTGTTCCCGCCCGCGTTGGATTGGTGGCGCCGCTGCCGCACGTCGCATTTTCCATCGCATTCGAGCGTACTGAATTCCTCGATTTTGGTGGCAAACGTTTCCATTCGAACGCCCTGCTCTTTGGCATCTCCGTTCCGTGAGCCTTTTTCAAACAGTACCCTGGCGACGCGATCCGCATCACCAGCGAGGTGCCCGCTGCGACTGGTTCCCGGCGGAGTGTGAATCGTCTTTGCGATCCACCGTCGCGACCGCGATGAAATACGTCGTCTTCCCACTTCGAAAACACTCGAACCGGCTCGACCCTTCGATGCCAAGCATCGGACGCATCGACGGCCGAACGAAGAAGGGCACGCGCGAGAGCAACGCTTCCCGGCGCGGCGTGTCGGCAACGCACGACTGGATGACGTTCGCTGTCACGTCCCGCGCGCCGTCAAGCCGGAGTCCATGTTTGTAAAAGTGCTCATTATGATTGAACCGCCGAAATATCCATGTCGCGTGAGTCAATGAGCACGAAACGACCGTCCGGCTTGAGCACGCGCCCGGCATCGCTCGGTCGATCGCAACAGCGGCGCCAATCCCGAACGCGCGAGAGAGATACGCGAGTCCACCGCCATGCCGCACGAGATCTCGAGAGCGGTGCGTATCCATAGTTGAAACAGGACACACCCCACGACGACGCCATGCGAAAAGCGAGATCGTAATAGAGCGGCGCTGCATTGTACGATCCCAGCAGGCGGTCGGCGCGTTCGATGACGCCGTTGAAGCGAACACAGTCTCGAAGTGTCATGCCGTGAGACTCACGTACTGGGTCGCGCCGCGCGGCTTAATTGTCATATAACTCTGATTGCACCGCATCGCACTACGGTATGGATTCGCTCCCAGGACTTCAGGATCCTGATGCGCGACGTGCGCTCTGCATTTCCCATTCTGTAAATGGTCCGTCGAAGTCGACCAAGCGTGTCCCCTCGAACGACCACACGCGCGTCGCAACCTCGCGCAGGAAGGCACGGTCGTGACTCACCAACAGCACAGTTCCCTCATAGTCATCGAGCGCGTCCTCGAGCACCTCAATGTTCTCGACGTCGAGATGGTTGGTCGGCTCGTCGAGTACCAGAAGGTTGGCGCGCGTGAGCGAGATGAGCGCGAGCGCCACGCGGGCGCGCTCGCCACCACTGAGTGTGCCGACCTCCCGGAACACCTCATCGCCACTGAAGCCAAAGGCGCCGAGGTGGTTCTGCACCTGCCCCCGGTTCCAGAGTGGACGCTGGTCCTGGACCGCGTCCGACAACGATTTGCGAAGCGGAAGGTCGGCCAGGTCCTGCCGGAACCACGCGGGCGTGATCGAACCGCCGATTCGCGCTCCGCCACTCGCCGGTACGCGATCGCCGAGCAGTGTGGAGATGAATGATGTCTTGCCGGCGCCATTGGGGCCGACGAGCGCGACGAAGTCGTTTCGTCGCAGCACCGCCGTGAAGTCGTCCAAGAGCACGCGGCCGGGCACCTCCACGCGAAGCTCATCGATCGCGACCACCTGGTCGCCGCCGCGTTCAGCAATCTCTAATTGGAGCGTCATCGCGGCCGGATCGCCCGGCGGCGGCGCGAGGCGCGGCAGTCGCTCGAGCCGCTTGCGCTTGCCCTTCGCCTGAAACGAGTTCACGCCCGCGATGTTCCGCTTGATGTACTCCTCTTCCTTCTTTACGTACGCACGTTGCTTCTCCATCTCACGCTCGCGCGTGAGCCGCCGCTCCGCGCGCTGGGGAACGAACTGGCTGTAGTTGCCCTTGTACGACTCACTCGTGCGAGCTTCCACATGCAGGATGTTCGTGCAGATCGCATCGAGGAACGCTCGATCGTGCGACACGACGATCACCGTCTCATCGGCGTCTTTGAGCCAATCCTGAAGCCACGTCGTGGTGTCGAGGTCGAGGTGATTGGTGGGCTCGTCGAGCAACAACAAGTCGGCAGGCGCGATGAGCTGCGCCGCCAGACCGACGCGTCCGCGCTCGCCCCCGGAAAGCGATGAGATGAGTCGCGTCTTCGATTCCTCCGCGTCGAACCCGAGGCCCTGGAGCACTGCGTCGACGCGCGCATGATAGACGTAGCCGCCAAGGTCGGCGAAGCGCTCCTGGTCGTGGCCGAACTTCTCCAGGAACTCGCTAGTGACGCGCTCGCCCAATTCGCCGAGCTCGATCGCCTGTTCGGCAATGCGTTGCTCGAGGGCCATGACCTCGCGCCATGCGGCGGCGCCCGCCTGCCAAACCGTGGTGGCACCCTCAAAGGCACGATGCTGATCGAGCAAGGCATGCCGAAGTCCCGGCTTGCGCGCCACGCTGCCCACTGTGGGGAGAAGATCCCCGGTGATGACGTTGAAGATCGACGTCTTGCCGACGCCATTGCGCCCGATGATGCCCCACCGTTCGCCCTCGGCGACAGTGAACGTGATGTTCTTGAACAGCTCATCCGCACCGAACGAGATGCCGACGTTGGAGACGGAAAGTAGGGTCACGGAGAGGAAGCAGAAATCCAGGTAAGCGGCAGCGGCTGGAAGGCACGCAGGCCGTCGCGGAACGCATTTAGTCGGAGAAAGCTAAACGCCCGGCGCGGTTGAGGACTTGCCCCTCAATGGGGCATCGTAATGGCGTTAGAAGCTGTGAGGCAGCGCGAGAAGTCGTAGTTTGGCACGATGCGCTTTCTCCTCCCTCGTGTCGTCGTACCAGTCATCATCATCTCGGCCGCATGGATCTTCGGCGGTCGATCGATCTCGGCCATGCTTGACCGCATCTTCACAGTGGCGCTGCGCGCCGCCCCGCTCGGCGACATGTCAATCGACGACCACGACCTGTCGTTCGCGGGCCGACGTTGGCTGCTCAGCAAAGGCGGCGTGGTGGAGACGAACGCTCGCGGCGAGGTGACGCTGTCGTCGGGCGGACGCACGTTTACCCTGGCGGCCATCGAGAGCGGGTATGATCGCAATCCGGGTGCGTACTATCGCTTTCACCCGGCGAGCGACGACAGCGTGACATACACCACGTGGCGCAGTTGGCTCGCGTGGCCGTTGCTCGATCGGTACAGCATCATGGGTGGCGCGCGCCCGACGAGGCAACGGCATCTCTACCACCGGCTGCACTGGCACAAGCCATCCGGTGCGACGCTCGACATCGAGTGGCGCGACGAGCAGCAGTTTTATGTAAAGTCAGGCTGGAGCGACATGTTCCTCGAGAGCCCAGCGACGGTGACCATCGGGGCAGTACCGCACGAGGCGAACGTGGTCGCCTATCTCGAGCGGGAGCGTCACTGGAGCCGAGATGCGTACCGGCTCGAAGCGATGGGCGACAGTCCGGATGGTGCCACCTTTATCGTGTCGGTCGTACATGCCGCCGATGCGCAAGCGCCGTCGCCGGGCGCTGGTCGGTCGGTGTCGCTACGCGTAAATCGCGCGACCGGCGTCGTGTCAGGCGAAATCGGCTCGCAGTGATGTACGCGTCAAAGCACGGCGTCCGCCTTGAAGGCGGCCGCCGCACTCGACGAGGCGTGCGCTAGCGTGGGAAGTAAGACAGCCCGGCGAGGATGCCGATTCGACTGGCCTTGTTGCTGAAACCGTAGCCAAGATTTCCTTCCAGACGCCACGAGAGCTCGGTCCGCCAGGGCACCATCACACCAAGGCCGGCACCGACGCTAACCTCGTTGTCGCTGTTATTGCCGCCGCTGTAGCCCGTGAGTCCGACGAACGGGCGAATATAGGGAGACGTCGTCATTGTGCTTGCGCCGCCAGACGTAGAGACCGTCATCGGCTCGAAATGATAGAGCGCGCCAAGCTGAAGATCGTATTGGAAAACACCATCGACGCCTGAGGCCTTGTGATACCCGATGCCGGCAGCCGGCTCAATTGAGATGTGCGAGCCTGGCTCGAAGAAGCCTAGGCGGAAACGCGAGCCGGGAAGCGAGAAATCAACCGATGATTTGGTGCCGAGTCCGAACGTGGCGCCTGCATCAACGCCAAACTCGGTGGATCCGGCGCCCAAGCTCTGTGCCTTGGCAGAAGAAGCCGTAAGCATCATCGCGACAGCGAACGCGAACGCGGCAGCGGGTTTGATAACGCGAGTGGAGCGCGCCCCACGGGAGCGCGCGTTGCGATACGACGTGTGCTTCATGGCTACCATCAATTCCTCCATTTATAAGAATCTTGTTGGTTGCGCGTTCCGGCGGAGCGCACTGGCGGCGACGAACTGTGCATTCGGCGTGCCGCGCCATACGAGCGCTACTGGTGATTAGGGGTCTCGAAGCCATGCGCGCTCTCTTCATCGACGTCCTCCAGGTCAGCCGGGGCTTCCTTGTTTCGCGGCGACGCGTGTCATAGGGGAGGCTGTTGAAATGCTTCGTTGACATCGGGTGCGGACTCCCGCATGATGTTGCCGCTTTTCCTCACGTGCAGTTGCCCCGGCGAGAGGTTTTCGATCGAGCTGAGTGGCTTGGAAGGAATTAGCCGTCATAGATCGCAGCGCAAATCAGTAAAGGCGTCTTCGAGGAGAACATTATGGCTGGCAACTGGAAATCGTTGTCTTCACCTCCTTCCGTCACATCCGGCAGCTTCAATGCCGGGACGATGCTGCTCCTGACCGACGGTTCGGTCCTGGTGAGCAATAGCGGGGGCTCGAACAGCAACAACGGGGGCTCGGAGTGGCTGAAGTTCACGCCCGACCCGGTGAATGGGTATGCGGGTGGAACGTGGGGGTCGGAATCCGACATGGCGAATACGCGGCTATTCTGCGCGTCGGGAATTCTGCGCGATGGACGGCTGTTTGTCGTGGGCGGGGAGGTTTCGACCGCGGGGCCGGACACGCCGCTGGCTGAGATCTACGACCCGAATTCAAACAGTTGGAGCACACTGACTAAGCCGGCGGCATTCAACTTTATCCAGGGCGATTGCTCGGGCTGTGTGTTGCCAGATGGGCGGGTGATCTTCGGGGCATTGAATTCGACGCAGACCGCGATATGGGACCCGGTGAATGGAAGCTGGGTGCAGTCTGGCACGGCGTTTGGCACGATTCCCGATACGAAGACGGGCTGGTGCAACGAAGAGGGCTGGACGCTGCTGGCGGATGGCACGGTGATGACCGTGAACGTGAAGGTCCCGACGACGAGCGGCGGCAGCACTCTGAACAATGCGCCGAATACGGCCGAGCGGTACTTCCCGGCGGAAGACATATGGCGGGCGACGGCAACGCTGCCGAATGTGAATGCGCTGACCAATGTCCTGGATAAGGGAGTATCGCCCGCGGTGAATGTGGGTGTGTTTGAAATTGGTCCGGCGATGCTGCTGCCGGACAAGAGGCTGATCTCTTTTGGCGCGACGGGACACACGGCTGTGTGGACGCCGGACCCCTCGGATCCAAAGCAGCCGGGGACGTGGGCGGCGGGCAAGGACTTTCCGGCGGACAGCGTCACGACCGTGTATCCGGCGAAGATTCTTACGCTGAGCGATGCGCCGGCGGTGTTACAGCCGAACGGGCGCGTGCTGGTGCTGGCGGGATCGCTGTACCGCAATGCAGGGCCGCCGGTGGACTTCTTTTCGCAGAAGCTCCAGGTGTTTGAGTACGATCCGGTGGCGAACTCGCTCGTGAGCCTTGGGACGCAGCCGCCGAGCGGGGCGACGAGCCAGGACACCTGGACTGGGCGGTTTCTGCTGCTGCCGACGGGCGAGATCCTGTTGAGCACGGAGCAGTCGCAGGTGTACATCTACACGCCGGACCCGAACGAGGGGAGCTTCCAAGCGGCGTGGCAGCCGGCGATTTCGAGTTTCCCGACGACGCTGATTATCGGGCACAGCTACCAGCTGACGGGGACGGGGCTGAACGGCGTCTCGCAGGCGAACAACTACGGCGACGATGCGCAGATGGCGACGAATTATCCGATCGTCCAGCTCAAGGATACAAACAATGGGAAGATCTTCTACCTGCGGACGCAGGACTTCTCGTCCATGGGCGTGGACACATCGGGGCCGCAGACGGCGAGCGTGACGGTAGTGCAAGGGACGCCGCCCGGGTCGTACAACTTGGTGGCGATTGCGAACGGAATCCCGTCGGCTACGCATGCGGTGCAGGTTGGGACGCAGTCTGTCGACGTGGTGCTGCAGGAAGACCAGTTGAGCGGCGGACAGGTGCAGGCGCAGATCAACTTGGCAGGCGCCCCGGCGGTGTTCCAGACGGCGCTGTATGTGTCGGTTGAGGGCTTCAAGCTGTCGGACCTGGGGATTTCAGGGCCGGGCAGCTTGACCTCTCCGGGGAACCAGCCGACGGTTACAACCAATCTGTCGCACACAATTACGTTTGCCTACAACGGCTCGGCGGAGGTGGAGGATATTGCCTACGCGGGCCCACAAAAGGTTCTGTTTCCGTTCCAGGTGTCGTTCACGGATGGCTCGGTGTTTTCCGATACGACGATCTTTCCTGGTACCAACCAGAAGGCCACGCTGCCGGTATTTGCGACGTTCAATCCCCCGGGCGGCGGGCAGTTGACGGCGGTGTCGGCGATGGTGCTGGAGAAGACGCCGAATCCCTTCCTGCTGCATAACGATCCAGGGTCGACGGATACGACTGTCCAGCAGGCGTGGTATCTGAGCATGGACCTGCGGGTGTTCCAGATGACCGCCGGGGGGAAGCGATTCGGCGCGAACGTCCCGAAGACGGGGAACGCGGTGAACGACGCGACAGGGTTCATCTCGCAGGCGATCACGAACCTGAACGGCGACCGGGCGGTTGCGGACGGACTGTTTGAGGCGATTCCGGAGAACGAGGATGCCGCTTCGCTGAGCCTGGCGCCGACGGACGGAACGAACCCGGTCTACAGCTTTGCGCTGGCCAGGGTGCGGACGCAGGATGTGGCACCGGCGAACGACGTGCGGGTGTTCTTCCGGATGTGGGCCGCGCAACAGACGAATGCGGTGTACGACCCGAATACGACGTATGCGTTCCGGACGAATGGCAAGGGAGAGAAGATTCCCGTGCTGGGCGTACAGAACGACCAGATTGTGACGGTGCCGTTCTTCGCTTCGCCGCGCATCAATGCGGGGTCGGCGAGCATGGCGACGCAGACAGACGACCCGAACGTGCAGGCGGTGATTGGGCCGGACTCGCTGGGTGCGGAGGTGCATACGTTTTACGGCTGCTGGCTGGATATCAACCAGCCAGGGTCGCCGCAGTTCCCGTCGATCGTCACGGGAGATGCCGCCGGACCGTTTACGAGCTCGGGGCCGCTCCTGGCAGTGCAGTCGTTTGCGAAGAGCGCGCACCAATGCCTGATTGCGGAGATTTCTTACGATCCGGATCCGATTGCGAATGGCGCCGATCCGTCAAATACCGGCAAGCTGGCGCAGCGCAACCTGGCATTCGTCAACGTCCCGAACCCCGGTTTAACGCTTTCGAGAGTAGTTCCGCAGACGTTTGAGATACGGCCTTCGCCTGCGGTGTTGCTGTCGGATGGCAAGCCGGATGAGCTGATGATCCAGTGGGTGGGCGTGCCGCACGGAAGTACCGCGTCGATCTACCTGCCGGACGTGAGCTCGGCGCAGGTGCTGGACTGGGGTTCGCGGCTGTACCTGACCCATCGGCTCACGGCGACGGACGCGCATACGATCCAGATGCCTATTGCCGGAGTGAACTGGATTCCGGTGCCGCAGGGGAGTACGGTGAACTATGCGGGGCTGCTGTCGGTGGAACTGCCGATGGGCATCAAGAAGGGCCAGCAGTTCAAGGCGGTGGTGCGGCAGATTACGAGCGCGGGCGGTTTCGGGGAACGCGGTAACACCAATAACAACGCTCTGAAAACCGCGCAGGCGAGGTCTGTTCCGCCGTGGCGGACGGTGCTGGGACAGTTCAGCCTGACGATTCCAGTGTCGACGAAGGCCGAGATACTGCCGGCCGAGGAGAAACTGCTGTCGATCATGAAGTGGATCGGGAAGGACATCCACCCGAACAACCGGTGGTATCCGGTATTCAAACGCTACCTGGAGCAGCTGGGCGGGCGGGTGACATTCATGGGCGGCGATCCGGTCAAGGTGATTCCGACGGGAACGGGGAACTGGAAGAACCCGACGGGAGGTGGGAAGGGCCATGGCGGCGGTGATGAGGGAGGGCACGGAGAAGGGCACGATCACGATCACGATCACGACCACGACCACCATGATCACCATCACGAGTTCACCGGGAAGGTGAACGGTCTGATCTACGACCACTTTGGGGACTTTGAGGGCTTTGTGCTGCAAGGGTACGACGGGGTGAAGCATCGGTTCTTCAGCCGCGAGATGCGGGTGGAGGAGCGGGTGCGAATTGCGTGCGACGCACGCGCGGTGACAACGGTGATTGCCGGGCACGATCGGTCGGTGGTCGCGATTGTGATCGGGGTGTATGAGTGAGTTTCGCGTGAGTGCCCGTGTTGACTGGTAGCGCGACCCAAGGACAACTACGGAGGTTCCAGCTACGCCAGGATGACGGCCTGGGTTAGGGGCGGGCGTGTGCCGGGCGCGGGCGAGTCGCCACGATGCTTTCAAAACGCCGAGTTGCTACGCGTCTGGAAGCTGATGACATCGCGGCCGGCGAGGCCTTCTCAATTCCGCTGGTCGACCAATCATCGAGGCCACGGACGGGGAGCGCACACTCCTTGCATGAGGCGGGTCGTATGACACTTACAACGGCTCAGCGCGCTCATTTGAAGCGCAGATTGGAGGAAGAACAGGCTCGCGGCCTCGCGACGCTTAACCGGTCGGTCGCCGAGAGTGAGGACGGCACGGCGGAGGAGCGGTCAGGCGATGTTAGCGCGATGCCCACGCATCTCGCCGATCTTGGGACCGACACGATGCAGCAGGAGCTCGATGCATCGAACGACACGCGCGTATCCCGCGAGCTGGGCGAGATCGAGCAGGCCCTCGAACGGCTGCAACAATCGCCCGACACGTTCGGCATTGCCGAAGACACGGGCGCAGACATTC
>JBDTAE010000208.1:0-13901 GCA_039924785.1 Gemmatimonadaceae bacterium
CGCGCACCGACGGAACGATCGCCCGCGCAGACCGGCAACGCCGGCGTATCGGCGAAGAGATCAGTTCGATTCGACCACACCGGAACGCCGCGCCACGATACCGGCGCCTCGAGCGCGCGACGCACGAGCAACGTGGCATCGACCACCGACGGATCCGACCACTGCGACTCGAAGCGCGACCGCAGCGAATCCGGCAGGTACGTCATCGTGCCGATAGCGGACAGCAGCGACGCCGTGCCCGCCGCGCCGAGCGCGCCCGGCGCGCCTGCTGCGTAGCCCGCGAACACACCGTCCTCGATCGCCGACAGATATCCATTCGAGCGACCCTGCTGCGCGAGCGCCGTCGCGACAAACCAATCGGTTCCGCGCGCGAACAACTCCGTCGGACGCTCGGCGGGCGCCACGCCGCTGTATGGCCGCGTCGGACGCGCGTCGGCGAGCGCGCGTAGCGACGTGGCGAGCGAACCGGTGCGATCGCGCATCGCGCGGTCGGTACTGTACCCGGTGCCGTCCGCGTAAATGTGCTGCGCCGTCTGCCAGTCCAGATCGTGCGACAGCTCGTGCGCTAGCGTTCCGCCCGCGGTAAAGATCGGCAGATCGAGTGTTCGATTGCGCGGGTCATGCATCGCGAGCGCGGAGTCACGCAAGACTTCCGCCCCGAACCGAACACGCAGACCGTTGAATGAGAGTGCTGGAAATACGCTCTGCATATCGCGCAGCGATGCCTGGAGACGGCCGAGATAATACGGCTGCCACGAGGCGGGCACACCTTTGCTGAACTTCACGCCGGCCAGACCGAACTCCGATACAAGGTCGGACGCGTCCGGACCGGCGTTGCCGGGAAACCACGGCTCGTCCTGGGCGAGGGTCCGCACCGCGACCGCCGCATCGAGCATCGCGATCGCGGAAACACGTTTCGCCGAATCCGGAGCCGCCTGCTGCGATGCGATCGCATTCAGCGCCGCGAGAGTTTCCTCATTGGTCGCGCCGGAGAGCACCCGCTTGCCGCCGCCGAGTGTGACGAAAACTTGCGGCGTCGGCGGACGCCAGGCGCCAAGCGCGCGAAGCCGCGCAGCGAAGTGCGTTCCGATCACCGGCGTCGATGCGGTCGCTGACACCGCGCTTGGTTCGACCCGGTCGAGCGTGTCGAGCGCGCGCACGATCGACGGCACCGCGCCGGCGGCTTCCACCTCGAGCGCTTGTGTCAACGGAACGAGCCCCGGCTGTTCGACAGCGAAGCCGTGCAGCGCCCGGCGTTCCGTCAGCAGCGACAGCACATCCGACCGCTCATCGCTGCCGTCGGCGAGCAGCCTCGCCAAATCCCGCGTGGCAAGGCCGCGGTCTCGCACTAACGCGGCGACTTCTTGTGCGATACGCGGGGTAGACCCCGCTATGGTCCCCTTCGCCGACTCGATCATGTACGCGAGACGAATCGCTTGTTCGCCTGCGCGCGGATCGCTCGCCGAATTGATGACTCGCTCGATGAGCGCGACGTGAGCCGCTCCTGTCGCGCCATGGCCGTCTGGTCCCCAGGGCCCGCCGCCGTCGAGCGCGGACGCGTCGACGACGTACGCGTCGCCACGCCGCAGTCGCGCCAGCAGCGCCCACGCGACGCGCGAGTTCATCGAACCAAGTCGCGGATCCTCGATCGCTTCGTTGACGAGCCGGAACGGACTGCCCACGCCCGCGCGCAGCCGTTCCAGGTACCCGAGGGAGATTGCGAGCTCGTCGCCGCGAGGACCGGAGGGCAGCGACGGCCGCGCCAGAACGATCGTCGAGTCGAAGAACGCCGCTGCTTCCGACATCTGCAGAAGCGCACCGCTGTCTTCCGGACGCTCGCCGACTCGCCCCAGCGCCACTGCAACGCCGAGCAGGCCAACCGCCGCCGTGAGCGAGACGCGAGCAACGATGTTCATCGAATATTCGTACCCTTCGGTGTGCCCGGGGTTGCCGGCCTTCGCGACATCAAGCGTAATTGCGACATGCGGCTCATCAAAAGGTATCGACTGTTTCTTGCGGTCGCTCTACTCGCCCCCGTCGCGACTGCGATCGGCCAAGCGAAGCGAACGACGAGCAAGGCCAAGAAGACGACCGCCCCGGCCGCCAAGACCATACCGAGGGCGGCTGCATCGCCGCGCCTTACGATTGAGCCGCGACAGCCCGGCAGCGGAACTCTCATCCGGTTGACGATCGACGGCCTCGCCCATAAGGAAGACTCGGTCGTTTCCGTGTTCGGCATGATGGGTGACGAGCCGGTCCACTTTCGCGCCGCCGACGGCGATCGCCTCGAAGCCCTCGGCGCGGTACCAATCGGCGTCTCGGATTCTCTGGTGACGCGCGTGGAGGTGCAGCGCTTGTCAGGCGCGACCGACACGTTCCGCCTCGCGCTGCACTATCCGCATCAGGCACCTCCCGCGCCTGCATCCGCGTCCGTGTCGCGTGTGAAACGTCCCGTGGCCGCGCGTCGCCTCGCCGTCGACAAGAAGTTCACGCAACGGATGGATTCGATCACCGCCGCGCGCATCGATCACGAAAACGAGCTTGCGCGTGACATCGGCCATCACGCGCAAGATACGCCGACGATGTGGACGCTTCCCTTCCTCCGTCCGCGCGACGCAAAAGTCACGAGCCGCTTCGGCAGTGGTCGTCTCTTCAACGGCCGCGTCGCCAGCAGTCACCTCGGCATCGACTATCGCGGCGCGCAGGGCGATCCGATCTACGCGGCGAACCGGGGCATCGTCGCGCTGGTCGACAGCTTTTTTCTCGCCGGCAATGTCGTCTACATCGATCACGGCGACGGAATCGTCACCGGCTACTTCCACATGAGCAAACCCGAGGTCGTCGCGGGCGACACGGTTGAGCGCGGACAGGAGATTGGTCTCGTGGGCGCGACGGGTCGCGTGACCGGGCCGCATTTGCACTGGAGTGCGCGGTTTGGCGCGGGAACGATTGACCCAGCAGATCTCCTGACACTCTCGGCGCCGTTCGTTCAGCCGGACACACTCGCGAAACGGTCCCTGCGGCGCAACGCTCCTTGAGCGGTGGACTGAGTTCGCGCCACAGCTCTGAGTAGTCAGCAAGGGTGGGTTGTTTGGCGCCGTTATCATCAAGGCCAATCGCCCTCTCGCCGATACTTAGGTCGTCACCATGCGTCCCGCCTCTCCGCGGCTCCGAGTGCGCCTCATTGGTATCGCACTCCTTGCAGCCGTCCCTGCCTTGCTTGCGATCGTTTACCTCGGCTCACTCGAGCGCGAGCGGGCACGCGCTCGTACCCTGAGCGAAAATCTCAGATTGGCGCGCCTCGCCGCCGCCGCGGAGGCCGCGCGTTTCGACGCTGCACAAGGACTGCTCGCGACTCTCGCAGTGTACCCACCGCTCGCCGGAAAAGACCAGAAAGAGTGTGGACGAATTCTGGCCCGCGTCCTCGCATCTCATCCGGGGTATTTGAATCTCACCGTCGCCAATGCCGACGGGACGCTCTTCTGTACCGCCGCACCGTACAAGAACGGCGTGGTTGTTCCGGCCAAGGGCAAACGCTGGTTCGACCAGGCTGTTGCGACCAAGTCGATTGCGATTGGCGAAGTTCGTCCCAGTGGGCTCACGGGAAAACCGTCGATCATCATTGGGTACCCGATTCTCGACGACGCGGGCGGAGTACGCCGCGTCGTGGGAGCCTCCATTGCGACGGACCAACTGCGCCAAGCGGTTTCCGTGACCGGCATTCCGGCGGGCGCCACGCTGACGCTCTTCGATACGAGCGGCACGATCGTTCTGCGATCGCCAAACGATGATAAATGGAGTGGGCGGCGAATGCCCGACCTCGCGGCCCTCCTCCACCTCCGCGCCGGCGCCGACGAGGATCTGAGCGACGCCACTGGAGTCGACGGCGTGCCGCGGTTGTACGCCACGGTGCCGCTGCGTGGATCGGTCGGCGTCGGCATGTACCTCGGGCTCGGCATCGACCGTCGCATCGCGTATGCGGATGCGGACAAGACGCTGCGCGACGAGTTTTGGCTGCTCGTGTTGGTGACGCTGGTGGGCATTCTGGCCGCGCTGGCGGCCGGGAACACGTTCGTGCTTCGGCCGATCAAAGCGCTTCGGACGGTGATCGATCGAATCGCCGCCGGCGATCTCGCGGCGCGCGCTGGGCTCGTCGCGAACCTCGGCGGCGTCGGCGATCTCGTCGACGGAGTGAACGCGATGGCGGCCGCAGTCGACGCTCGCCAGCGCGAGCGCGACGAAGCCGAACGGCGGTTGCGAGCGTCCGAGGATCGGTATCGCTTGCTGTTCGAGCAGAACCCGAACGCGATGTGGGTCTACGACGCCGAGACCCTCGTGTTCCTCGAGGTGAATGACGCCGCAGTGCAGCGGTATGGATACTCGCGCGACGAGTTCCTCGCGATGCACATCAACGACATTCGTCCGCCCGAAGAGGCAGTGCGCCTCGAGGCATTCCTGGCGCAGGAACACGGCCCATTCACGGCGGCGAACACCTGGCATCACCGGCGCAAGAACGGCGAGATCATCGACGCCGACGTGACGACGCACGAGATCATGTTTTCGGGACGCCGCGCGAGGCTGGTGGCCGCCCAGGACGTCAGCGACAGGACTCGAGCGGAAGGCGCGTTACGCGACGCGGAGGAGCGGATTCGATTTGCGCTCGAGGCGTCGAAGGTTGGCGTGTGGGAAGCCAATGTGCTCACTGGCGTCGCGACGTGGTCGGAGACAGCTGAAGCGATGCACGGCGTCGCGCCCGGCACGTATGATGGCTCGCTTGACGCGTTCATCGCCTGCATTCATCCCGAGGATCGCGAAGCGGTCATGCGGGAAACCACGGAGTCGGCGCGCGAACGGCGAAACACCGTCAACGAGTACCGCGCGATATGGCCCGACGGAACCGTGCGGCAGATCAATTCCCAAGGAAAGTTCTTCTATGCCGCCAACGGCACACCCGCGCGCGGCGCCGGCATTGCGACGGATGTGACACACCAGCGATCGATGGAAGAGCAACTTCGGCAGTCGCAGAAGATGGAGGCGGTTGGACAGCTCGCCGGCGGCATCGCGCACGATTTCAATAATTTGCTCACCGTCATCGCGGGCAACGTCGAGATGGCGTCGCTCGCGCTTCCGATCGATAGTCCGGCCAGGGTCGACCTCGACGGAGTACGCACCGCCGCGGTTCGCGCCGCGCAGCTCACCCGACAGCTCCTCGCGTTCAGCAGAAAACAGACGCTGCGTATTGAACCCGTCGACATCGGCGAGATGATCGCGGAGATCACGCCGATGCTGCGGCGCTTGATCGGCGAGGACATCGCGATCGACTACTCGGTGTGCAGCGAAGGTCCAGTGGTGAACGGCGACCGCGCGCAGCTCGAGCAAGTACTCATCAACCTTTCGGTGAATGCGCGCGACGCGATGCCAAAGGGCGGACGATTGGCGTTCGAGACATCCGTCGTGAACCTCGGCGTCGACGACCTTGCTCGCCGGCGCGTGGACCTGGAGCCGAGCACGTACGTCACGCTCACGGTGCGCGATACCGGCGTCGGCATGGATGCCGACGTCCTGGCGCACGCGTTCGAGCCGTTCTTCACGACAAAGGACGTGGGCAAAGGAACGGGCCTCGGACTATCGTCGGTGTACGGCACGGTGAAGCAGTCGGGCGGCCACGTGAGCGCGTCGAGCACGCTGAACGTCGGAACGACAATCACGATCTATCTGCCGCTTCGCGATCCGGCGAGTGAGGTGCCCGCAACGGTTTCGCGCGCGACGAATCGCCCCGACGTGGGCGAGGGGACAATTCTGCTCGTGGAGGACGATGACGCGGTGCGCGCGCTTGCGAACCGGGTGTTGAAGTCCGCGGGCTTCACTGTGCTCGTTGCGGCGTCGGGGCACGCGGCCATCGAGGTCGCGCGCGACTATGCCGGACACATTTCGCTGGTACTCAGCGACGTCGTCATGCCGGGCATCTCCGGTCTCGAGCTCGCATCGGTGCTCGAGTCGACGCGGCCCGGCATCGCGGTACTACTCATGTCTGGGTATCCCGACGCGGAGATTGGGCGGCGCGGAACGCGGACGCAGAACGCCATCATCGAGAAGCCGTTCACCAGAGATACCCTGGTTGCGCGCGTGCATGGCGCAATCGCTGAGCATCGAGCCACTCGAAACGCCGCATAGCTCGCGGCGTTCGTGAGTTGATCGCGTCTGGTGGCTCGATAACCTCGGCAGAGCTTGCGCGCCAGCTTCCCAACCGTGTACACATTTCAACGTGGGATTGGGCGAGCAACGCTTTCGAGATCGTGTCCTTCGACGCCAGGAAACCGGTGAGACGCAACTCCATGCTCCGCACACAAGCTCTCTTTGTCGTCGTCCTCGCCGGCGCTGTTGCATTCGCGGGCGCAATCCGTCCCGCATTCGCGCGCGCCCAACCGGACCTTCAGCATTGGGTGGTTGCCCCAATTGGCAACGAGGCCCGGTATCGAGTCCGCGAGATGCTCTTCAATCACGATTTTCCGAATGACGCCATCGGCACTGCGAAGGACATTACCGGAGACCTCTACGTCGATCCGTCCGGCAGCATCGGACCCGCTTCGAAAATCGTCATCAGCGTCGCGACCATGAAGAGCGATCAAGGGCGGCGCGACAAGATCATACGCACTCAATCGATCACGACAGACAAGTATCCCACAGTCACCATCGTCCCGAAATCGCTCATCGGGCTAGTCGCCAAGCCAAGCGCGGCGACCGTGGAATTCGGCCTCGTTGGCGATCTGACGATTCACGGAACGACCCGACCGACGACTTGGAAGGTCACGGCGCACTCGCAGGGGCCCGATGTCGTCGGTTCCGCATCAACGGCAATCACGTTCGCCGATTTCAGCCTCGACAAGCCGAAGGCGCAGATGGCATTGAACGTGGAGGACACGATCAAGCTGGAATACGACTTTCACTTTACGCGGAAGACCCCGTAGTTCGGAACGTAGTAGGGAACAGCCCGACGGGCGGCCCGACCATCGGCTGAATAGGGCCGCCTATTCCCGCAGCGCGCGCGGAGAGACTAACTTCGTCGGTATGCGTCCCGCCTCTCCACGGCTGGGAGCGCGCCTCACCGGCATCGCGCTCCTCGCAGTCGTTCCCGCATTGTTCGCCATCGCCTATCTCGGGTCCCATGAGCGCGAGCGAGCGCGCGCGCGAACGCTGAGCGAAAACCTCCGCCTCGCGCGCCTCGCCGCCGCCGCTGAAGCCGAGCAGTTCGACGACGCTCGCGGCCTCCTCGCCACCCTCGCCGAATACCGCCCGCTGCTCGGCAACGATACTCGCGAGTGCGGCCGCATCCTGCGCGGCGTGCTCCTATCGCATCCAGGGTACGTGAACCTCAGCGTCGCGAATGCCGACGGCACGCTGTTCTGCAGCGGAACGCCGCTCAATCCCGCGGTCATCGCCAACGCGACCGGCAAGCGCTGGTTCGACGGCGCCATGCGCATGCACGCCGTTTCGATCGGGGAAGTGCGAACGAGTGCGATCACCCGAAAACCATCGATCATCATCGGCTACCCGATGATCGACAGCACGGGTCAGGTACGCAGGGTCGTCACCGCGTCGATCGCCATCGACCAGTTGCGCCACGCAATGTCGAGCACGGGCATTCACGCCGGCGCCGGCTTCACGCTGTTCGACACGAGCGGCACGATTATCCTGCGTTCGCCCGAAGGCGATCGATGGATCGGAAAGCGGGTGAGCGACGTCGGCGCGCTGCACCGGTTGCAGGCGGGCGCCGCCGAGGATCTGACGGATACCGTCGGAGCGGACGGCGTGTCGCGACTCTACGCAACCGTGCCGGTGCATGGCTCTTTCGACATCGGGATGTACCTCGGATTCGCGATGGATCGCCGCGTAGCGTACGCGGAAGCGCAGCAAACCCTGCGCAATGAAATCTGGCTGCTCGTCTTCGTGACGCTCGCGGGCGTGATCGCGGCGCTCGTTGGCGGGGCGACGTTCGTGTTGCGTCCGATTCGCGCGCTGCGCGGTGTCGTCGACCGCCTCGCCCGCGGCGACCTCGCGGCGCGCGCCGATCTCGTGCCAAACCTCGGCGGAGTCGGTGATCTCGTCGATGGCGTCAACGCGATGGCAGCGGCACTCGACGCGCGCAAACAGGAGCGCGATGAAGCCGAGGTGCAACTGCGCGCCTCTGAGGATCGGTATCGACTTCTGTTCGAGAAGAATCCAAACTCGATGTGGGTGTACGACAGCGCGACGTACAAGTTTCTCGAAGTGAACGAAGCAGCAGTGGTTCGGTACGGGTATTCGCGCGACGAATTTCTGTCGATGAACCTCAGAGACGTCCGACCGCCGGAAGAGGTTCCGCGTCTCGAAGCGTTTCTCGCGCAGACGAAGGGCGTATTTCGCAGTGCCACTGTGTGGCAACATCGTCGCAAGTGTGGCGAGGTGATCGACGTCGAGATCACCACGCACGAGATCATGTTCGAGGGACGGTCAGCGAGACTCGTCGCCGCGCAGGACGTGAGCGATCGCACGCGGGCGGAGCGTGCGCTGCGCGACGCGGAGGAACGAATGCGTTTCGCGCTCGACGCGTCGCGCGTAGGCGTGTGGGAGGCGGATCTGCGCACACGTCACGTCACGTTGTCGGAGGCGTGCGAAGCGATGCACGGAATGGCCCCGGACGCATTCCTCGGCAACATCGAAGCGTTCCGCGCCTGCGTGCACCCCGACGACCGGCAGGATGTCAGCGACGCCATCGGCGCCGCTATTCGCAATCATCGGGACGCACAACACGAGTACCGGATCATTCGACCCGATGGCGTCGTTCGGCGAATCAACAGCGCCGGCCGATTCTTCTATGCCGCCGATGGAACACCGCTGCGCGGCGCCGGCATCTCGATGGATGTGACGGAGCAGCGATCGATCGAAGCGCAGCTTCGTCAGTCGCAGAAGATGGAAGCCGTCGGCCGGCTCGCGGGCGGCATCGCGCACGACTTCAACAATTTGCTCACGGTGATCGCGGGCAACGTCGAAATTGCGACCGGCGCATTGGCGGCGGACAGCCCGGTGAGAGCCGACCTCGACGAAGCACACGCTGCCGCGACGCGCGCCGCACAGCTCACGCGACAACTGCTGGCATTCAGTCGCAAGCAGACTTTGCAATCGCAGCCGGTCAACGTTTGCGAGATGATCGCGTCGATCACGCCAATGTTGCGACGACTCATCGGTGAAGACATTGCGATCAGCTCGACCGTTTGCGCCGAAGTGCCCGTCGTCGTTGGCGACCGCGCGCAGCTCGAGCAGGTGCTGATGAACCTTTCGGTGAACGCGCGGGATGCGATGCCGCGCGGCGGCAGGCTCTCGTTCGACACGACGATCGTCGATCTCGACCGCGACGAGATCGCGGCGCGACGCATTGACGTCGAAGCGGGACGGTACGTCGTGCTCACCGTGAGTGACACAGGCGTCGGCATGGATGGTGACGCGCTCGCACATGCATTCGAGCCGTTCTTCACGACGAAGGGCGCCGGGAAAGGCACCGGACTCGGTCTGTCGTCCGTTTATGGAACTGTGAAACAGTCGGGCGGTCACGTTACCGCGGCGAGCACTGTCGGCGCGGGCACGGTGATCACGATGTACCTGCCGTTGCGGGCGCTGTGCACGCCGGAGGAGGCGACGGCCGCACCGCTGTATGCGGATACCGGGAGCGGCACGATTCTGCTGGTTGAGGATGACGATTCAGTGCGAGCGCTCGCGCACCGTCTCTTGAAGAACGCAGGCTTTTCGGTGCTCGTCGCCGAGTCTGGGCCGGCCGCGATCCAGATCGCGAAGGAATACGTCGGGCACATCACGCTCGTGTTGAGCGATGTCGTGATGCCGGGCATGTCGGGGCTGGAAATGGTCGAGGTGCTGGAAACGGCGCGGCCCGGCATCGGCGTGTTGATGATGTCCGGCTATCCCGACGGCGAGTTCGGACGGCGCGGCATCGAGACACACAGATATGAGATGATTGAAAAGCCGTTCACGCGAGACACGTTGATCGGTCGGGTGCAGGCGGCCATTGCTGACCATCGCTCGGGGCGAAAGCGTTCCGCCAAAACGCCGGTTGGCTGACGCCAATCGTGCGTCGCGCGGCAGCGATGCCGGATCACATTGCAGCGGTCCGTCGTTTGCGGAACACACGCGCGAGTTGCGTTCCTCCGTCTCGATTCAGCGGGCCAGAAACCTCTATCGAGCTTGTGCCGTATCGACGTGGCGTGAACTCGGTTTGGCGCTGCGAGGCATAGATCGCACATCAGCTTGAGACCGTCGAACGCGAGGTTGCGTTGTTTTGAGTTTACTTAGCGCAGGTCTGTCCAGACCGTCTGGCAACCTTCCGCGACTCTCTGGTGTCTGAGTTGAAGGGAGGCGATGCGCGAGTCGAGCTTCCGACCTCGCAACAACGGTTTTCACCCGGGCGAGATGAGATTGCGAAAGGCCGAGGCTCGCTCGCGGCCGGACGACGTTAGCTCGCGAGCGTTCGAGGTGAGGTTGCAGGTGTTCGAGGTGACGTTGACCACGTTCGACCTGAATTTGCACGACGACGGCGCGAGATCACGCCGGTCGGCGGTGAGATGACCGAGTGACGACGTTACATGACACCGATCGATGGTGACATCGTAGCGATTCAACGTTGTTTGACAACGATCGATGGTTGGACGACTGCGATCGAGCGCGACACGAGTGCGATCCGTGGTGGGATCGCTGCAACGCTTCGCCTGACGACTGCGATCGATGCGCGAGCGACCGCGCTTCGACGCGAGACGGCTCCGGTCGACCGAACGACGCCGCCGATGCGACGTGAGATCTTCGCGATCCTTGCCGACATCGTCGATGCGCGTCGCGACGCGACGAAGGCTCGTGGCGAGATCACGACGGTGCGAGGTGACGCGCCACCTCATCGAGGTAAGGAGGCGCCTCATCGACACGAGATGGTTCCGCTTCGACGCGAGATTGCGCCTCATCGACCTGAGGTTGCGCCTCATCGACCTTAGGTACGCAGATGCGACGCGGGGCCGCCCCGTTTCGACGCAAGGCGGCTCCGCTCGACCGAACGACCATCGCGACGCTCGGTTCCGGGGGCCCGTTTTCCCCGAGGACGACTCCGATTGTCCGCCCGGCAACTGCGATGCGCATGCGCGGGGCGCCGATGGACCAACGGGACGCACCAACAACTCGATGGATCGCTCAGATTCCAACAAGGGCGAGCGCGATGCTCGCCCGAGCCACTCCGATTTGTCCGGCGACCGCTCCGATGCCCGAGCGGGTGCGAGCGATGCGGCGCATCCCAACGCTGCCTCAGACCGTGGACGGCGGAAAAGAAATACGGAGGGCGCGACCAGCGCCCTCCGTATTCCGACTTTCCTAAATTCGGTCGACCGCGCCCGAGAGCGCGGACCGATCCAAACCTCTTACGCCTTCGTGTCGATGCAACCGTGGAAGTTCGGGTTGACCAATTCCGCATCAGGAACCGGGAATGCGACCTCGGTGCCAAACACGCCCGAGGGCGTTCCGTTGCGCGTGAAGTTGCCGTTCGGGAACACTGCGTCCTGCGTGCGCTTGTACTGACGCACGAGGCGACGGAGGTCGTCCATGCGGTAGCCACGCTGGAACTGCCACAGCGCCTTCTCACGGAAGAACAGATTGGTCGCGCTGGTCTGATCAGCCGGAGCTGGTAGCGCGGCCATTGCCGCGACCTTGAAGACGCCAAGGGTCTGCGGTGCCGTGCGCAGCGCGTTGAGAATCGTCATCATACCCGCGATGTCATTCGCGTTGAGCTTGGCCTCGGCCTCGATCAAGCGCGCATCGATGCCGGACAGCGGCGGTACCGGGTCGTCACGATTCAACGAATAGTTGTTGATGTTGACGAAATTCGTGACGTTGTCCTCGGCCTTGACCTTCAGGTCCGTGACCGACACTCGCGGATCGCCCAAGCGCGCGAACGGAATCGCGTTGAAGATTGGTCCCGCTACGTCGATGCTGTCGCCCGGAACGTACCGCTTCACGCTGAAGCCCATGATCCACCACTCATTGTCCGCCGTGGGGATCGAATAGTTCCAGTTGTACTGATAGCTCGTCGGAACAGAGGCAACCGTCGCGGCTGCACCGGCAAAGTCGCCGAGGCTGACCTGAATGCGACCCCTGGTGATGAGCAGGCCGTTCTTGATCAACACACTATTGGCGTCGGTCCCGGTGATGTACGTCAGCCCCGTGTCGATCCGCGCCATGGCGAGCTTGAAGCCATCAGCATCCGATAGCGGCACGGTGTACTGCGGAACGCCACCGACCGTTTCACCGAATGGAATGCCGTTGCAGAACGACGCCGACATCTCCATTTCGAGATAGCCCATGGCGAGATACATCTCGCCGGTGTGCTGCTTGCCAGTCGCGCTCTGGTCGAAGGCAACCAGCGCGTTGATGGCATCGCGCGCGCGGCCACGCGCCTGCTGCGCCGCGTTGTAAATCGGCGTGAGCACCCCGTCGTTCGTCTGCAGATTGCGCTGGTCGGCGTCGTTACGCTGGGAGAAGGTGTCCGACGACCGCATCTCGTCCGTGAACAACGCCTCCCAGTTCCAGACGGCCTCGGTGTTACCGCCCCCGCCGTTCATCGACGCCTTCCAGCGGCCAAGCGCACCGACGTACAATGCGTCGGCGGCGGTGGCGCTGGCCGTGGCCGAGGGGCTGATGACGCCAGGCTGTTGCGGCGCAAGCAGCTCCTGCTTGACGTCGCACGCGCCCAGGAGCAGGCTCCCGAGGGTCACGGCAATCGCGGCACGTCTGTGTCGAGCGCGACTTGCAAGATTTATCATTATGGATCGGCCTCGAAGTCGGTTAGTAATGGAGGTTCGCGCGCAGCGTGAAATACGTTCTCGGGGCGGTCGTCGAGAAGTCGGACTGCACATCACCCACCGAGTAATTGGACTCGGGATCGACCCCCGTGTACTTCGTCCAGGTGTGCAGGTTGCGCGCGGAGAAGACCAGCTGCGCGTCGTGGGCGTGGATCTTCTGCGCCAAGACGTTCGGCAATGTCAGCGCCGCCGACACTTCCCGCAGCTTCCAGAACTGGCCGTTCTCGAAATACCCGATCGTCGTACTTGGATTCTTCGCACTCGACGCGGCCACGTTTCTCGCCTGATCCCACAGTGGCGTGGACTTCAGATTTTCCGAATACCAGGTCGGGAAGTTCGTCGCGTAGAACGACCCCGAGGCGTTGTTCAGCGAGAATCCGCCCTTGTAGTCCGTGAGCACCGTGATGCGGAGCTTGCGACCCAGCAGGTCAACGCCGTTGGTGATCGAGACGATGTCGCGCGGCAGCGAATACCCGAAGTAGCGAAGTCCGTTGATCGTTCCCGGTGTTCCGTTGGTGTCGACGACCACTTCGTTCGGCGTAATGATGCCGTCGCCGTTCGCATCCTTGTACGTGTACGCGCGGCCGAAGATGGCGTTCACCGGATAGCCAACGGTGTCACGCGAGGTCGTTCCGATCGACGGATTCGGCGTGCCCGTCGCGTTGACGCCGAGCGACAGGACCTTGTTGCTGTTGTGCGAGCCACCGACCGTCACATCCCACCCGAACCAGCGCCGATCGAGGAGCGTCGCATTCACCGTCAGTTCGAGGCCGGAGTTCGACACCGAGCCGAGGTTCTTCAGCACCGAGAGCGTCGAGGCGCCCGACGATGCCGCGATCGGCTGGCTGATCAGCGCGTCGCTGGTCTTCTTGTTGTAGTACGTGAAGTCGACGTGAACGTGATTGCTGAAGATGCTCGACTCGAATCCGCCCTCGAACTCGGCGGACCGCTCAGGCTTGAGCGCCGGGTTGCCGAGCGCGTTTCCCAGAAGGCCCGGGGTATCGGCGCTCGTCGTGG